>DAIPZX010000001.1:0-35704 GCA_036781995.1 Massilibacteroides sp.
TCCAGGATCTGACTCCCGGAGGAAAGACATACAGTAAGTTTACGGCTCGTACAATAAAGCAACTTCAGTGGTACGGAGACAAGTATTTATATGTAAAAGGAGATAGCGTTTTGTGGGCTCTGCCGGGAAAGACAGAAAGCATCTCTTTTACCCGTGAGGATTTAAATAAAGCACTTGAAGCAGCAGGATTAGATACGATATCCTCTCTTCCTGCTTTTTCTGTTCCTCAAAAGGCGGTTCCCCGGCTTTTGTTTGTCAGTAAGGGGCACCGTGTTTTATACAATCCGGATGAAAATAAAATAACGTCTTTCTATAAGCAGGAAAAAGCATGGACCGACTATGCCTTAGCTCCTAAAGGAGGATGGCTGGCGTTTACCACGGGAAATAATATCGGGCTGCTTTCCGCGACTAAAGAAAACAGAACGATTACGAATGAAACCGAAGACGGTATTGTTTGCGGACAGGCGGTTCATCAGCGTGAGTTCGGTATTGATAAAGGGTTGTTTTGGTCTCCTGAAGGCAATGCTTTGGCTTTTTACCGCATGGATGAACGGATGGTGACGGATTATCCGATTGTAGACATTGACCAGCGCTGTGCTGTGGTCAAGCCTTTTAAATATCCGATGGCAGGAATGAAAAGCCATGAGGTGACCGTTGGGGTTTACCATATTGCCGATGGAAAGACCGTCTGGTTGGAAACCGGCTTGCCGAAAGAGAAATACTTGACCAATATCGGCTGGAGTCCGGATGAAAAGTATATTTATATCGCTGAGTTAAATCGCGAGCAGAACGAATTGAATCTGGTCTGCTATAATACAGAAACCGGAAAAAAGGAACGTGTTTTATTTACTGAGCAAAACGATCGTTATGTAGAACCGCAGCATCCGGTTTTATTCGTTCCCGGTTCGGATGATCGGTTTGTCTGGCAAAGTCAGCGCGATGGGTATAATCATTTATATCTGTACAATACACAAGGAAAACTGCTGAAGCCATTGACTACCGGCGAGTGGCTTGTTAAAGATGTATTGGGCTTTGATAAGAAAGGTCAGCATCTGTTTGTTTCGGCTACCGAAGGAGACGGGCGGGAAACGCATACCTGGAAAGTAAACCTGAAGAACGGAAAGCGTACTTGCCTTACAACGAATGGAGGCATACATACGGCGCAATTAAATGCCGATGGAGACTTTTTAATAGATATGCATGTTTCTCCTTCCATTCCAAGAGAGATCAACCTGCTTGCTGCAAAAGACGGTAAAGTGGTGAAGCAATTGCTTTCCGCCCCGAACCCCTATAAGGATTACGCATTACCCGAAGTGCTTGTCGGTCAGCTTAAGGCGGCAGACGGGAATACGGATTTGAATTACCGCTTGGTGAAGCCGGTGGATTTTGATCCCGCGAAGAAATATCCGGTCATTGTCTATGTCTATGGCGGTCCTCATGCCCAGTTAATCACCGATCGTATGTTGTATGGTGCAGGAGGCTGGGATATTTATATGGCGCAGAAAGGATATGCCGTATTTACGGTAGACAGCCGTGGATCTGCCAATCGGGGATTCGTTTTTGAAAGCGTGATTCACCGGAATCTGGGTGTAAACGAAATGGCGGATCAGATGAAAGGGGTGGAATTTCTGAAAGCGCAACCCTTTATTGACGGAAATCGTATCGGCGTATATGGTTGGAGTTACGGAGGTTTTATGGCGACCAACCTGATGCTCACGTATCCGGAGGTGTTTAAAGTAGGTACAGCCGGAGGTCCGGTTATTGACTGGTCGAATTATGAGATCATGTATGGAGAGCGTTATATGGATATGCCGCAGGATAATCCTGAAGGCTATGCTAATGCCAATCTAAAATTGAAAGCCGGTAATTTGCAAGGGCGTTTGTTAATGATTCATGGCGCGATTGATCCGGTGGTGGTCTGGCAGCACAGTCTTGGTTTTATGAAGGCTTGTATAGATGCCGGTACCTATCCCGACTACTTTGTCTATCCTACGCATCAACACAATGTGGCAGGAAAAGACAGACCGCATCTTTTTGAAAAGATTGCCCGCTACTTTATAGATTTCTTATAAGAAAAACGAATATAAAACAAGAGAAGATGAGGTTGTTATTATTAGGTTCGGGAGGTCGTGAACATGCGTTGGCATGGAAGATTGCGCAAAGCCCGAAAATTGAGAAGTTGTTTATTGCTCCGGGAAATGCTGGTACGGACTTGGTAGGAGAAAACGTGGCGATCAGTGTAACCGATTTTCCTGCGATCAAATCGTTCGTTCTTGACAATGCAATCGATATGGTTGTTGTCGGACCGGAAGACCCGTTGGTGCGGGGCGTGTATGACTTTTTCAGAGAGGATACTTCATTAACACATATTCCGGTGATAGGTCCTTCCAAAGAAGGCGCTCAGTTAGAAGGCAGCAAAGACTTTGCTAAAGCATTTATGATGCGACACAACATTCCTACCGCAGGTTATAAAAGCATTACTGCCGGAAACCTTGAAGAAGGGTATGCTTTCTTAGATTCTTTACAGCCGCCCTATGTGCTGAAAGCAGACGGATTGGCTGCAGGCAAGGGCGTATTGATCCTCGACACAAAAGAGGAGGCTAAAAAGGAACTGGGCGATATGCTGGGCGGTATGTTCGGAGAAGCGAGTAAGACAGTCGTGATCGAAGAATTTCTTGATGGGATAGAATGTTCTGTCTTTGTCATGACTGATGGAAACGATTATAAAGTGCTGCCCGTAGCCAAAGATTACAAGCGTATAGGCGAAGGTAATACCGGATTAAATACCGGAGGAATGGGATCCATTTCTCCTGTTTCGTTTGCGGGCGACGTGTTTATGCAAAAGGTCGACGAACGTATTATTCGTCCTACTGTGGAAGGATTGAAAGCAGAAAAGATCGACTACAAGGGTTTTATTTTTTTAGGGCTTATCTGTGTGCAAGGAGAACCGATGGTGATTGAATATAACTGTAGAATGGGTGATCCGGAAACAGAAGCGGTTATGCTGCGCGTAGAAAGTGACCTGGTGGAATTGCTGGAAGGTGTGGCTGAAGGAAATTTAGCGTCCCGTATCCTGACAGAAGATCCTCGCTCGGCAGTAACTGTTATGCTTGTGAGCGGCGGTTATCCCGAAGCGTATGAAAAAGGGAAAGTAATTACCGGAATTGATGAGGTTGATCAAGATAGTATTGTCTTCCATGCCGGAACCCAAAACGTAAATGGACAAATCCTAACGAATGGCGGGCGTGTAATCGCAGTTAGCTCATACGGTAAAGATAAAGAGGAAGCCCTTGCCCATTCTTTTGCCGGAGCTAAGAAGATTGAATTTGACAAAAAATATTTCCGCAGCGATATCGGATTTGATTTATAAAGTAGAGAATGGAGAGTAGATATACGGGATATGCTCAGGTAAAGAATGTGTATTCTCCCTTGCTTTTGGTGGGGATAGCATTTGTGAGCCTTGGGTCATGGTTAACCGGTTATCTGTTCTCCGTTGGTTTTCCTGTTTACGGAGGTGTGAGTGTCGCCCCGTTCTGGAATATGTTTTGTCAGATACTCACCGTAAAGGAAGTAGCTTACTTGCTTGGTTTTCTTCTTATGATTGGAGGAGCTCTTTTATTACAGAAATCGAACTATGAACTGGGGCTTATCCGTGAAAAAACAGTATTGCCGCTCTTTCTCAATGTTTTTCTGATCAGCACCAATCCTAATTTCTTTCCTTTGAATCCGGCTTCTTTCGGTGTGTTTTTCCTGATAGTTGCGATATGCTATCTTTTTATGGGCTATCATAATAAGGATGCTCGCGGAACAGCCTATAATATCTCTTTGATTATTTCTTTAGGGAGTTTGCTCTGGATACATATACTTTGGTTTATTCCCTTGTTCTGGTATGGAATGTTTCGCTTCCGCATGTTGGCGGTTCGTACGTTTTTTGCTTCTTTAATGGGGCTGATGACGATCTATTGGTTCCTGTTGGGCTGGTGTGTCTGGACACATGATTTCAGCTCGTTCAGTATTTTCTCTTCTTTATTCAAGATTCAGATACTTTCATTGAATTATACGGACTGGGTGAACTGGATAGGCATTTTTTGGGTGGTTATCATTACATTGATTGCTGTTGTGAATATTATTTCGCATGATTCAGACGATATTCAGCGTACCCGTCAATATTTGTATCACCTGATTCTATTTGAATTCTGGTCATTCGGGTTAACTATTTTGTTTGCACAATCGGCAGACGAATTCTTGCAGGTAGCCTGTATTCCTTCTTCGCTTCTGACAGCACATTTCTTCACCTTAGTCCGGCATCGGTTTGTTCGCTGGTTGCTTTACTTTACGCTTATTCTATTTGTCGTACTTTTATCTTTGAGGCTATGGAACTACTTGTAGAGTATGGCTATTGGGGCGTTTTCATCGCCTCTTTCCTTGCTGCGACTGTGCTGCCATTTAGCAGTGAAGTGGTTTTGACGGGAGTTTTGCTGGCAGGAGCTTCCTATTGGCCTTGTATGATTGCTGCTTCTACAGGCAATTTTCTGGGGGGAATGAGTTGTTATTGGCTGGGTATGCTTGGAAAAATCGAATGGATAGAGAAATACCTCAAAATGGATAAGGCGAAGATTGAAAAAACACAAGAATGGATCAAGAATAAAGGTTCCTGGATGGCTTTCTTTGTGTTTCTTCCGGGTATAGGCGATTTTATAGCCGTAGCTCTCGGCTACTTGCGTGCAAATATCTGGATTGTTGCCCTGTCCATGTTTCTGGGGAAAGCCCTGCGCTACTGGATCTGGATGGAGTTTGTGTATAAAGTACAGGCTATATTCTGATTTTATTCGGCTAACCATTGATTGATTTGTCCGATAATCTTTGTTTGCATGTCTTCCGGCATGGTGCTGATGCGCGTTCTGTGGCTTCCTCGCGGCTGAATATAGATCTGAAGATTCTTTTTCCCTGCTAAATCCGGAATGCGGCTTGCGCTCCAGGGGTCTACTTCTCCATAGATGAAGATCATTTTAGGGTCGTTTTGTTCCCAGAATGTTTTAACCTTATTGTATAGCGTAGGGTCGAAATGCGTTTCAACCCCTTGCTGGAGCATGATACGATTGAAATACCCTTCGCTACTTTGAATGCTGAGCAGCTTGCGGAGAGGAACGGTATTGTATCCGTAATAGCCAAATTCGCGGGATGCCTGTACATTGAATGAACCGAAAGGCTGATCCTTTGCAAAATAATCCGGACTACTGATATCCATCAGATGGTCGAATTGCATTTTCGTATTGGCAGACCGGGCAGGGATAACGGAAAAATCTGTTCCCCATTGCCAGAATGCGAAAGGATATTCGAGAACAATGAAATCCAGTACTTCATCCATGGGAATACGAAATTCCAGTTCTTTTTCCCGGCAGTAAGCCGTTAGTAGGGGGATGATCTCCTTTCTCTTTTTGAGAACGTTCTTTTGAAAGTTTTCGATGCGCTTGCGTTCTTTTTTTGTGCCTACCTTTTGTAGGAACAGCTCATGGCGACCATCTTCCAGCGCTCTGTTCCAGGGAGCCACATAGGGGACGGAGAAGTCTACGTCATCCGGAAAGAATGAACGGTACAATAGTGTCGTTTGTCCTCCTTTGCTGATGCCTGTACTAATCCACTTGTTGGGATAAATTTCTTTTAGCAAAGAAATGATATGGTGCAGGTCATACGCTGAATTTTCGGCGGTCAGATATTCCCAGTTTAACGGTTCGGGAGTTGATTCGAGAAAATAACGATGCTCTACTGTGATCACATTGGTGTTGAACAGACGGGAAAGCTCTTCCTGGTATGTTTCCCGTAAAGCATAAGCCGCTCCATAACCCTCGGTTACAAGAACGGAAGGACGGTCAAAACCGATATGATTGATGATTACGCGCTGCGTGAATGTTCCGGCAGAACTGTCTTTCGGATTAAGTAACTGCTTTACCTTAACCACATATTTATTCGCGTAAAGGTCTGAATTCAGTTCTTCTATTTCACTGATTGCTTCAATCGCCTGCAGTTTCTGTTTTAATTCCTCAGAAGCAGCGAAAATATGAAGGGTGGATAGGAAGACAACCAGCAGCAGTGTTACAAACCGTTTCATATTAGTTTCCGTTTTAATCAAATAGTTTAAAAATATAACCTTCTTTCTGCAACCATTCTATTGCTTTAGGCAGGGCACCCCGGATATTGCGTTCGGCTTTTACCGAGTCGTGAAAAACGATAATTGATCCGTTGCGGGTATAGTTTTTTACGACATTGAGAACTCCTCTTGGAGACATGTGCGGACTATAGTCCCGGGTAACAACATCCCACATAATAATCCGGTATTTCTTCTTCAACCGAAGAATCTGTGGTCTGCGCATATGCCCGTGTGGAGGTCTGAACAAATTGCTCTTTATCATTTCCGCCGCTTTCTCTACGTTCGCGACATAGTTTTTTGTCCAGTATTTGATTCCCTGTATGTGGTTAAACGTGTGGTTGCCCACCCGGTGTCCCCTTTCCAGAATCATATTGAAGACCTCGGGGTATCTTCTTACATTGTCGCCTACGCAAAAAAACGTAGCCTTGACCTTATATTTATCGAGTACGTCCAATACCCAGGGAGTTACCCCGGGTATCGGTCCATCATCGAATGTTAGATATACACATTTTTCTTCCCCCGGTATGCGCCAGGTAACGCCCGGGAATAATACCCGGTAAAACCAGGGAGGCTGTTCAATAAACATAATTATTTGCCGCGATTCGGAGAATAAGCCATGCGGAAGTTGTCAAATTCTTCCTGGTATTTATCCACCAATCCGGAATTATATTGTTTTGCAATTCGCAATACTTCATTCAATATGGCGAGTTCCTGTCTCAGGTCGCTTTCTACAGAAGCTAATTGTTTCGGACTCAAACGGAAGAACCAATTAATATTGGTTACCGAATTTGCAGCGATTTGATCGAGTACGTCATCCCCTTTCCCGGCTTCTCCCAAAGCATGGTATAATTCGCCAAGCGTAAGCGCGGAGTAGTCCATCGGCACATTTTCCGGCGGCAATACTTCCATACATCTATCCAATACCTGGGTTGCTTTTTCCGTGTCTCCTTCATTTGCAAGTGTAGCGGCTAATCTGCCGAATAAAATCATACGGTAGCTTCTACACATGCGTAAGGCATTTTCATCCAGATAAATGCCGGGTTTGTCCACACCGCCCCATTTGAATTTATTCATTACGTTATCATACATTCTTTCGGAATTAATAGCGAGATCAGAGTCTTTTGTTGCCAGAGGAACGATTTGATTAGCCAATCCGGTTTGTTGGAAGTAACCGTCTAAGTTTACATATTGATCAGAGCTTACGGTAACGGCATAATAAATCGGACGTTTCCAGTTATTCGTCTGCAACATGTTCAGAACGATCAATTCGTGCTTGCCCAAAGCATTTTTATCAGACAGGTCTATCTTCATTTCGGGAAGCATATACGGTACATGATCCGGTGAAAGAACTTGGTTTTTAATCACTTCGTTTGAATCGACTTTCAGCGTCAATACATTGGCGGGGATAAAGTCCATTTCCTGATCTAATCCGGGTATCTTCTTGTATCTCGGGTCATTGCTTTGAACAAAATTTAAAGCCGTACCCAGATCAATTGCCTGGTCTGTCATCGGGTATACGTAGGCAACATCACGCGTGCCTTGCACATAATCCGCGCGATTCCAGGAAATAGGCAGTGGGTCCGATTCGTATGCCTGGCGCTTCATCTGATCGATATACCAGTCTGTTTGCAAGTAGCTGGTGTTGCATACGCGCACGTCTGTACGAATTCCTTCTACCTCCTGCGCGTACCAAAGCGGGAAGGTGTCGTTGTCGCCGTTTGTGAATATGATCGAATTGGGTTCGCATGATTCGAGGTAATTATGACCGAAGTCTCTGGCTAAGTAGCGTCCTGAGCGATCATGATCGTCCCAGTTCTGACCTGCCATCTGGAAAGGCACGAACAACGCTGCAAGGGTTGCCGCAGCGGCCGCGGCGACAGCCGGAAGTTTGGCATAACGCTCCAATCCTTTCGCCAGCGCGGCTACTCCGAATCCCACCCAGATGCAGAACGCATAGAATGAGCCGGCATAGGCATAATCCCGTTCACGCGGTTGATAGGGAGTCTGGTTCAGATACAATACAATCGCGATTCCGGTCATAAAGAAAAGGAAGAATGTGATCCAGAAAGACTGGATACCTTTCTTGTCTGAATAAGCCTGGAAGAAGATGCCTAATAAACCCAGCAACAGCGGGAACATATAATATACATTGTGTCCTTTATTCTTCGCGATGTCAACGTGCATGTCGTCTTGCGGACCGATCAAGGCATTGTCAATAAATTTAATACCGGTAACCCAGTTGCCGTTCAATACTTCGCCATGTCCCTGGATATCGTTTTGTCTGCCGGAGAAATTCCACATGAAATAACGCCAGTACATAAAGTTCAGTTGGTAGTTGAAGAAGAAACGGATGTTTTCAGCGAAAGTAGGCTTCATAACCGTAACCTGTTCGCCGCAGCGGTCGTATTTTACAGGTGTTCCCTTGAAATCAGTCCATTCCTTATAAGCCCCGACGTGTGCTTCCTGGCCGCTGTGCATACGTGGGAAAAGCATATTCAGTTCTTCTGCATATGTATATTCCGTTTCATGCCGGGAGATATAATAGCTGTCTTTTTCGTTTTTGTCTTGTTTGATTACGCGACTCCAGACGGGGGCTCCTTCTTTACTTACCGCCACGCAATTGCTTCCTTGTCTTTCGCGTTTTACTTCCGATACGAACGTTTCCCCGTAGATCAACGGAGTCTTTCCGTACTGTTCGCGGGCAAGATAAGTACGCAGCGTGAAGATATCTTTCGGTGAGTTCTGATCCATCGGAGTTCCCGCCTCAGAACGCACCATGATCAGTGCATAAGAAGAATAGCCAACCACAATAACCAGTAAGGAAACAAGGATTGTATTCAATGTTTTTACATTGACCTTTTTACTCTTGAAAAGGAAGAATGAAAGTGCGGCAATCAGAATAATACCCAAAACGTAACCGCTTCCGATGAAAGGAATACCTAAAAGGATAACGGATAAGATAAATGTGATCTTAAGTCTTGTCTCGTTTACTTTCTCGCGCATGGTTTCATAGATAGACCAGCCAAGCAGTCCGGAGAGGATAATCAGGTAAGCGAATACCCCTGAGTTGTAGCCCATGCCGAACGTGTTGACAAACAGAAGCTCGAACCATCCGCAAACTTCCACAAGCCCTTGCACCACACCATACATCATTAAGGCTACAATAGCGAAAGAGATGAGCAGCGCGATCAGGGTTCCCTTCATGGTCGGGTTTTCAAATTTCTTATAATAGTAAACCAAAACAATGGCAGGGATACACAGTAAGTTCAATAAGTGAACGCCGATACTTAAGCCCATGAGGTAGGCGATCAATACGATCCAACGATCGGCATGCGGTTTGTCGGCTGCGCTTTCCCATTTCAGGATCAACCAGAATACCACTGCGGTAAACAGTGATGAATAGGCATAAACCTCACCCTCTACGGCGCTAAACCAGAAGGTGTCGCTGAATGTATAAACCAACGCGCCAACCAAACCACTACCCATGATTGTGATCAATTGGGCAGTTGTCATTTCCTGTCCGTCTTTCAACACCACTTTGCGGGCAAGGTGGGTAATGCTCCAGAAGAGGAACAAAATAGTCAGTCCGCTGAACAATGCCGACATCGTATTGACCATCAGCGCCACTTGGGAAGGATCTGATGCCAATTGCGTAAACAAATTGGCTGTCAACATAAAGAACGGTGCTCCGGGAGGGTGCCCTACTTCTAATTTATACGCTGATGAAATAAACTCTCCGCAGTCCCAAAAACTGGCTGTCGGTTCCATTGTCATTAAATACGTGCAGGAGGCGATCAGGAAAGAAAGCCATCCCAGCGTATTATTAATCAATTTATACTTTCCCATAAAATTGTATAAAGTGGTAATTAGTTGCTTGTTAAATTTATCTGATAATTGAAAAATCGAATGCAAAGGTAATACTTACATGTTAATTCTAACGGTCGTTATATATAAATCGTATGCTGTTCTTTTGTTTAACATAAAAAACAGGCTTTTTTAAGTTAAAAAATGGTTAGTTACAGCTTTAAAAAGACGAATTTGAAAGATGCTGAAAATCAATATTTGTTTAGGGCGTAAAAAACATAACTATGAATTCGGAAGTTTATAGTTATGTTTTCCCGAATTCATAGTTATGTTTTTTTTAATTCATAGTGATGTTGAAAAATGTGGTTACTCTCCCCTCCAAAAAATGAATTGTTAATTATTCATCAACTTGCTGCTCCAGCCTGCAGAACTTTTAATGATAAGCACTCCTTTAGGAAAGGACGCCGCATTCCATGTCCCTTCCGCCTGGTTCTTTTGGAAAGAAGAAACCTGTTGTCCGGTTAGGGTATAAACCGCGATGGTTTCGTTTGCATTGTTGTTTGATATAGACAGCGTATTCCCGGAAATATAAACTTTGTTATCGGGAAGCGCGATTGTTTCGTTAGCGACAGGGCGGTCTTCGATATCTAAAAAATCGGTAAGCAGGGCGATACTGTTCCGTTGAAGATTGAACGAAAGAATCTCTTCCGGATTTTCGGGATCGATGATATAGGTTGCCGGCAGATTTCCCGGCGGCAGGTTATTGGCTACGGCTTCGTAATAAAAGCGTCCTTCGGAGTAACGTTCTCTTTTGGTATAGTCCCAGTCGATATACCATAAAACATAGCTTTCTTCAATTATCGCTTGTATTTCTTCTGACTGTATTGCCTTAAGTGAAGCCTCGCAACTTGAACAAGTGGTTCTTCCGGCAAACAGGAAAATATATTTTCCCTCTGCTTTCGCTTTGTCAAAAGCTTCGGTTTTTGATTGATAAAAAGGTTCGATTAACTCATCGTATGATGATTCCTGGGCATGCAAAAAATTGGTCGATAAAAATAACAGTCCGGCTATAGCGGCTATTAATCCTTTACTTTTTTTCATTGGATTCATTTTTTTGTAATAACGGAAATGTTGCATGCAATATTAATAATTTTTTCTCTCTTATGCGAATTTATTTTATAAATAAATCATTTTCAAGGTGTTTTTATGCCTTTTTTTATTTCTTGCGTTTAAGGGTGAATATCGGCAGGTAGAAGAATACGCCAACAACAGACATAATCAGTCCGCCGATTGTTCCGGCGGCAAGGGGAAACCAGAAGGCCTCTTTGTCTGCTCCCACCATGAAGGGGATAAAGCCGAGTATCGTGGAGGTGACGGTCAGGAAAATGGGGATGATTTTGACGTTCCATGCTTTCAGGTAAGCACGGTAGGGGGACATTTTGGGGTTGCGTTCCAATAGCTGATTGAATTCATAGAGGATATAAATGCTGGCATTGACGGTGACTCCGCACAGGAGAATAAAAGAAGCGAACCCACCCTGATCGAAATTGAGTTTGAACCAGTAGAAGGTCAGGAATACGCCGATATAAGATACAGGGATTACGAAGATCACAGCCAGCGGTTTTCTGAGTGAGTTGAAAAGGACACTTGACGTGATGAAAATAATCCCGATGATCAGGAATAGCAGCAGGTATTGCTTATTGTCTTTCCTATCCCATGACCAGTAATAGGTGGTGCTCTGTGCGGTATAGCCCATTGGCAGGGCAGCATTAAACTCTTTGAGTATCCTTTCCTGTATTTTCTGTCCCTGATTGGAGGCGCCGATGTATTCGTATTGGAGGCAGAGGCGGTATTGCTGGTTTACTTTGGCTACCTTTTGCGGTGCTTGACCCTTGCCCACTGTGGCGAGTTCGGAGAGTTTGTAGGGTCTGTCTTTTATCTGTTGGGGTACGTATTGCATACTCCAGATATCGTATTCCCGGGATTGGCGGGAGTTGAGTTTTAGTTTTTCTATTTCGTTATCCACCACAATATTGCCCGTGTAAATATCTTTCCCGAATACAGGGCGAAGCGAGGCAAAGAGTTCGATCGGCAGCATGCCTTCTTCCGCCAGACGTCTTTTGTCGAGGTCGAAATAATATTCCTGATAGTCGTCTTTCCACCACGAAAACTCAGAATTAATCAGCACCTCCTTGATGCGGCGATAGGTGAGGAGCCGTTCCTTTAAGTCTTCTGCCCATCCGTAGAGTTCGTCGTAGTTGTAGCCGTACATCTCGATACGGAACGATCCGGCGTTTTCCCGCACATCGTTGCTGAATCCCTGATCCTGCAATCCCCAAACACCCCAGCTGCCTCCGCCCAGTTCGAGTGCTTTGCTGATAATGCTGCTTTTGAGCGAGTAGGGGAATCCGCTTCGTTCGCTTTCCTTGGTGAAATAAATACGGATACCCGCCTGACGCGCGTTGTAAATATTGGTCTGAAACTGGCGTATCTCGGTAAAGGTACTCAGGTAGGCCTCCATGCGTGAGATAAGGTGGTTCATCTGTTCCAGAGTAGCGCCATTCGGTAGGGTGGCGGAAACGGAGAGGACGGTTTCGTCATTGCGCGTGAAGTAGCTACCGTCATATACCTTCTGCACAAACAGACGTAGCGTACCGCCGAATATTTTATCTGTTACCGGCTTGATCTTTTCCTTGTAGACCGGTTTGGCTACGATTTCGTTATACTTTTCGATAAAGGTCGAATCCCGTCCGGTGTATTCTTTCTTTGCGTCATATTCTATCTTGTCGGGCAGGAGAAAAAGCGGAATCCCAAAGGCAAACAGCAATACAACACAGGCTGTTTTTTTCCAACGGCAGAAGAAGATAATCTGTCGCTCGTAAAAACGGGTGAAATAAACAGCAAACCGTCGTGACCAGGTCTTTGGATGAGGAATAAAGCGATTTGCTTTCTTCTTCTTGACTGCTGCCGGCTTCTTGTCTAACCCCAGACGTTCGATCAGGGCGGGCACAAAGAACAGGGCGATCAGTAAGGATATGGCAAGGTTAATGATGACCACGGCGGCAAAGTCCTGTAAGTTCAAACGTATCTTTTCATCGAGGAAGAAGATGATCATCAGCGCGCCGATCGTGGTCACTGTCGCGGTTACAATAGAAAGCGCCGCTCCCAGATTGTGTCGATTGCGGATATGATCCGTCATAACGATGGTGTTGTCAATAATCAAACTGAGCGAAATGGTGATTCCTGCCAACGAATAAAGCTGCATTTCCAGTCCGAAGAAGTAATAAAAGATCACATCGATACATAAACCGACCAGCAGACTGACCATAATCAAAAACAGATAACGCCAACTTCGCGTAATCAGCAGCACGAAGGTTAGCAGAATCAGGATGGTTAGTCCCGTTCGGAAGTAGATTTTGTTTAATTCGGTCTGAATATACTCCGTCGCATCGTAGCTGGTATGCACTTCGTAACCGGCAGGTAAGGAGGCTTGCATGGCTTCCATTTCTTCCTTTACCAGTTTGGCAAGGCGAAGTTGGTTGGCGGTTTCCTCTGCCCGGATGGACAGATAGATCGAGTTCAGTCCGTTGATGCGGTAATAGCTTTGCGGGTCTTCTTCCTGACGGGTAACCCGCAACAGTTGATCCAACCGGATGAGCGTTCCGTCTTTACCGGTGACCGTAATCCTTGCCGGTTCAAAACCGCCCTGTTCGCCCTCAGGCATAAGCACAAGGCGTATCCACCCTGAGGTTCCGTTGGTAAACGACAGGTCTGCGTCTGCCGTTCCGAGAAACTCTTTGTTGTAATACTGGCTGATGGCTGTTTGGATATCGTTCAGTGTAATGCCCAAGGTGGATAATTGTCGGCTGTCATATTCCAGACGCCATTCCATCGGTGTCGCTCCGCTTATATCAATCCGGTAGATGCCCGGAATACCCGAAAGGCGCGGCTTGATCTGATTCTCGGCGTAACGCTGAATAATAATCGGGGTAGCGGCGGCGTTGAGCGTATAGGTCATGAAAGGCGTTTCATCCTTGTCGTCCGGACGGGTCATGCTCAGCGCCGGATAGCTTAATCCGTCCGGCAGTTGCGGCCAGGTTTGCCGGATAATGGTGGACGCTTCAAAGCGCGCGGCATCGATATCGGTATGCTTATCCAGTTCGATGGTTACATAGCCCCACCCATTGCCGGAAGTCGAGTTAATCTCCCGGATTCCTTTGATTCGGGCAAGCATGGATTCAAGGCGGGAAGTTACTTCCATCTCTATCACGCGCGCCGAATTGCCGGGCATCGTATAGTTTACTGTCAACCGCGGCAAGGTGCGCGAAGGCGATAGCTTGACCGGCAACAGCGGAATAAACGCGATGCCTGCCAATGCCACACACACGAAGGTGACAATGATTGTAAACGACGATATGCGCGACTTCGTACTCATTCGTTAATAGGCCTGTTTGTAGTCGAAAGTAGAAGAGAGGGAGATGCCTGTCTCAAAATCGTGCAAGGTAAGTTTGCGTATCTTGAAATAACTGAGCCAGTAGTTTTGCAAAGCCGATATGTAGTTACGTTGCGCAGATTGCTGGCGGTTCAATGATAAGGTGAGACTGTTAATATCCGCTTTCCCGATGATAAAGCGTTGCTTTGTTTCGGCATAAGCCATTTGTGCCAGATCAAGTGCTTCTTCCGCGCTTAAGATCATCGCTTGTTGCACATTGAAGTCGCTTACGGTCATAATGACATCTTCTTCGATGGTAATCTCTTTTTGACGGGAAGAGATTTCGGTTACATTCAGGTTGTTTTTCGCTACATTATGTTTCCCCTTGCGGACGCCCCAGTCTACCAACGGAATCGATACCGATACCGACACAATGTCTTGCTGCAACGGACTACGGTAAGCGTTTCTTAAACTTTCCGCTACCTGATTGAAACCCACGCTGGCACGGAAGGATGCATTCATTAAGGCTTCCTTCTTCGTGCGATCTACTTCCTGCTCGGCTTCGAGTATCTGCTGGCGTAATTCGAGAAAGCCGGGGTTGTTCTCCCGCGCTAAGACTAACGCTTCATCCGCAGATATCTCCATCGTACGCGGACGGCCCGGCAGGCGAAGTTGTATTTGTGCGTCTTTTTCCAGATTGAGGTAGGACGCCAGATTAAACATCGCGCGCTTAAGTGCTATATCCGCGTTTTGTAACGTGTTTCTGGCATTCACGGCGTCTAACTTCAAGGTGAGCAGATCCGCTTGGCTGATCGAAGCTATTTTATGGCGTTGCAGTCCGGTGCGATATAAGGTATCGGTCGAGGCTACGTTTTCACGTGCCAGGTCATACTCCGCTTGTGCCATGGCTAAGCTAAAGAAATGATCGGTCACTTCCACGCTGATATTCTCCCGGTTAAACAACAATTCCTTTTTTGCCTTCTCATATTTCAGCGGCTCTATCTTGCGCTGCCAGCGAAAGGGGTTATAGCCAAGCAGGCTTTGTGAATAACCGATACGAATCGGTACGGTCGAGTACTGCGTATACGTTTTGTCACCGAAGTTGCGCATGTAATCCAGCGAAGAATTCAGAAAGAAACTACCGCCCAAGAGGTCGAAATTCTGGTTCACCTGTAGTTGTCCGCCGGCGTAAAAGGATTGTTGCTCGCGGTAAATATCCAGATCGCTTTCCGAATCATACCGTTGAGTAATGTCACGGTAGTACTGCGCCGGCGTAAGGTTTAACGTCAGACTCGGCAGCCTGTCGGCTTTATACGAACGGTATTCCCAGTAGTTCGCCAGATACATGTTTTTGCTTCTGAATGCTTCCAGCGAACTTTCAGACGCTATTTCTATGGTTCGCTCCAGGGTAAGCACTAATTGTTGCGCCGACATGCTTGCAACAGCCAACCAAGGGAGCAGGAGGAGTATATTCAGTCGTTTCATATTGTGTCTGTCTTTGGGTTATCTGTTACTAATTTTACATCCTGTTTCCGGTAGATATACCAGTACACTAACGGAATGATGAACAAACTGATGATCGTACCAATAATCATGGCGGAGATCATCGCGATTGCTAAGGGCTTTTGTAGTTCACTACCCATCTGGCTGGAGAATACAAGCGGAGCCATCCCGAAAATGCTGGTCAGCGCCGTCATTAAGATCGGGCGAAGTCTGCGTCGGCCACCCTCATGAATTGCTTCGATTACGGGTACGCCTTCTTTTCTCAGTGTATTGATCACATCAATTTTGAGGATGGAGTCGTTGATGATGATACCACACGTGACGACAATACCAATGGCACTCATCAGGTTCAGCGTATGGCCGCACAGCCAAAGCACAAACAAAGAGGCCGCTATCGCAATCGGTATTTCAAGCAGGATGATGAGCGGCTGCAGGAAGCTCTCAAACTCGGCAGACAGGATAAAATACATCAGCAGAACGGAGATGAGGAGGATAACAACCAATTCGGCCAGCATCTTTTGGTTAGAGAAGAAGCTGCCTGCGAAATCAATATCCCAGAAGGTCTTCGGCACATTTATCTTTTCCTTTATGGTTTTATCTACATCTGCCACTAAGCGGTTGCCGTTCTTTACATCGTAAAAACTGAAAGGGACAAATTCTCCGTTTTTACCGGCGGTAATTGTTTTCAGGTCTTCACCCGGTGTGACGCGTACTAAGGCCTGCAAGGGAATCTGGTTAATCTTTCCCTGCTTATCCGGTCGTGTGTGGATAAGGGTGTTCCTCAGTACCTCGTCAACAGTTTCGCCCTGTCCTGCCAATGTGATGGGCAGGTATTGTTGATACGAACGCAAGGTGGCGACTTCGTTTTCCTTGAACGCTGTTTTCAGAATGCGGTAGATCTCGTTATAATCCACCCCGTAGAGCAATAGTTTTTGCCGGTCAATGGAAATATTCAATTGATTCTCGAAAGCGATACCTGTTGGCGTATAGCCGGTTCCTTCCCGGATGTCGGCAATCATTCGCTGAAGCGTTGAGGCTTCCGGCGCTTCCGCTTTGTTGCGGGAGTAGAATTCGGCTACGACATCCGCTTCTCCGGTTACGAAAAGTTTCTCATACACCGTTTCGGGAGGCGCGTAGGTATAAACCGCTTTCGGATAATGCTGCTGTAGCCAATTAATCAATGCCTTTTGCAGGCCGGGCAATTGCTTTGCCGTGGTGGTTTTGAAATAGAACTCTACTTCGGAGGTGGAAAGTTCCTTGTCTTTGTTCAGTAAAAACTGTTGCTGACCAATATAAGCCGTATGCTCAATAACTAAGTTTTCTATCTCCGCGAAAAGCGTATTGACCCGCTTGCGACTTTCGTCTACATGAATATTCTCATTCCACTCCACATGAAATAAGAGTTCGTTTTGATCTATTACCGGCATACGGGTTTTCGGGATGATATAAAATAAAGCCACGACACAAGGAAGCATCAATGCCAACAGAAACAGGCTGCTTTTTCTGTGACTAAACACATAATCTATCCCTTTGTCATAGAAACGATACAAGTCTTCATCCTTAAAGAAACTGCGGAATTTGAAATTGAGAAAACCTCTCTTTATCTCCGGAATACTATAAATCAGCTTGTAAAGTACCGGCAGCAACATAATTCCCGTGCAGTAAGATACCAATAAACCCACGGTAACGGCAAACGCCTGATCATAAAAGATCGCTCCCGCGATCCCGCTCATAAAAACCAACGGCGTAAATACGGCAATCGTCGTCAGTGTAGAACTAAGCATCGGCGCGATCACTTCCGTAGTCCCTTTGTCGCAAGACTCCTCTAAAGAGAAGCCCCGCATGCGGTATTGCGTAATATTTTCGGTCACAACGATAGAACTGTCTACCATCATGCCCAGAGCCAGAATCAATCCCGATAGCGAAATAATATTCAACGACATGTTGAAGATATAAAAGAACGTCAGACTGGTTACGATACTGGTAAACATGCTCAAGCCAATTACTCCCGGACTTTTTACATCACCCAGAAAGAGAATCGCCGTGATGCAGATGAAGATAAATCCCAGAATCAGGTTTTCTTTCAGGTCGGAGATGGTATAATCCAATAATTCCGTTTGATTCCGGCTGATACTGAATTCGATGTCCGGGTAGATGGACGAAAAATAATCGGTTGTCTCTCCCAGCGTCTCCTTCATATTGTTCATGTTCTCATCCGCTTGCTTGATGATCGCCAGCGTAACCGCTCTTTTGCCTCCTGCTATGGAAGCGCCGGTTTCCTTTTCGGGAACGATGTTTACGACTGCCAGGTCTTTCAATTGAAACAAACGGTCGTGCTGCCGTATGTAGATATTCTCTACGTCTTCTTTCGTACGCAGCAGGGTGGAAAACTTGATGTTGTATTCGTAATATCCGTCACGAACGGTCATGCTTCCTGGTTCGATGTTATTCGCGGTTAGGGCAGCTTCGATATCCGTAAGCGTAAGTCCTGCCATTTCTAAGGTAAACATATCCGGAACAATCTGTACCTGCCGCTTCAGAACTCCCGTCATATCGACCATGGCAACTTCCGGTAATTGTTCGATGCGCCGTTTGATCACCGTTTCGGCAAATTCGCACAGCTCAAGAAAGGCTTCCTGACCGGATTCGGAATAAGGTTCATCGCTTTTTAACGTCAGGTTCAAACAAAAAACAGGGATGTCCGTAGCGCTTGCCTTGATCACTCGCGGGCGCTCAATCTCCCGTGGCAGATAGCTCATGGCGGCGTCTATCTTTTCATTTACTTCGATAAAGGCTAAGTCGATATTGGTGCCGAAATCGAAATTCAGGCGGATAATTCCTGCCCCGTCTCGCGTTTCACTGTGGATGTCACGAAGTTTGCCAACTTGCATTAATTGTTGGCGGATAGGTTTCACCACCGTGTTTTCCAATTCACGCGCGGACGTATTCGTTCCGGATACCTGTACCGTAATTTCCGGTATGGCAATATCCGGCAACAAAGATACGGGCAGCGCGAAATAAGTAGTCAGCCCGATGATGAAACACGCCGTGAATGCCATAAAAACAGCAATAGGCCGTTGGAGTAGGAATTTAACCATAAGGCAGTGTTTATTCGTTTGTTTCTATCAATTTCACCGGTGATTCGTGCGCCAGATTGATATTACCGCTCGTAATCACGACATCCCCTTCCTTCAGTCCTTCCGTGACGGTAAAGAAACCCGCGTTCTCCAATCCCGTTGTTACGTAGTTCCAATAAGATTTACCCTCTACCAGCGTAAACACCACCTGTTTGCCCGAACGAAGCACCAAAGCCTCCTTCGGAATAACTAATTGCTCACCGAGTGACCGCTGAATGCTCACCCGGGCGTTCATTCCTTCAAATAATTTGCCGTTATTGCTGACTGCTGCCTTTACTTGTACCATTCCCTCCGCGCTAACCAACGGGTTTATTTCAATGATCTGTCCCACTGTTTTCGTATCGCTCAACGCAAAAGGCGTTACCTCCACCTTATCTCCCATCCGGATGAGCGGCAGTTCGCTTTCCAACACCGTAAAGGATACTTCGAGACTGGTCGGATCAATAATCACACAGAAAGCGTCTGAGGTAGAAGCCGTATTGAACTGTTTGGCAAATAAATTGGCTACAATGCCGTCATAAGGCGCGCGCAGTACGGCTCGCTCTTCTTCGTGTTTTGCCAGATTATATTGTGCCTGCGCCTGTGTGTATCCACTTTTGATACCGGCTAACCGGCGGATGTCTGCCGGAACTTTGGCAGAATCTTCCGGAGCATAACCCTGTCCGATCAGTACATCCTGATACTCCAGACGGCTTTGTTCCAGGGTGTTTTGCGCCTGTTGTAATTTATTCTGTATGCGGAAAGTTGCTAATTCGGCTAATTGCTGCCCTTTTGTTACCCGGTCTCCATTTTTTACGTGGATTGCAGCAATCGGTTCGGCCGATTCAAAACGCAATTCGGCGAATCTACGGGCGGTCAGTTTGCCATTACTGATCAGTTCATGACTAAAATCAATCCGTTTTAAAGGAACTACGGTTACCTCGTTTGTCTCTTCCGGCAGAATCGTTTCAACAGCGCCCTCCGGTTTCTCATTCTTTTCTCCGGAACAGGCAGCCAAAGCCAGGATAAATGTTAAGCACAGATAGTAATGGAATCTCATGGTGTTACATCTTTTTTTTGATTAACAGGAACGTTATCGGCAAATATAAGTAAAAACAATTACGAACTATTCGTAATATCATTATATTTTCCTTATATTTTCCTTACAAAAATCAAAAAGCCCGATTTTATCGTGAGAAAAGGGGTGTGCAGGTGGTTGTATTTGCAGCAGACTGCAAGCTGATTAAGAAAATAGCATATTGAAATATAATAGAAATATAAGGAACGATTTACGGGAAAAGAAACTGTTTTATTTACTTTTGCCCTTTTGCTAAATGTGAAATGAATCTGTTTTGAATTTATTCTCTACTAATTTTTAAGTATAATTTGGAATCAGGTAGAATCCGGTTACTGTTAAGAAAAAATGACATGTAAAAAAACAGCCGGTCTGATCTATTTAATTCATGACTACACTCTTTTTCTGCAATGAGTGTACTCATTTTTCTAAACGAGTATACTCATTTAGAAAAATGACTATAGGGCAGGTTTGAGAGGTCGTGGCAAACGTGTGTGTTACCTGTCTCTATTTAATACTCTGTCGCCTGCTTTTTTACATTTAATAACAAATAGGGTCAAAATGACAATTCAAACGACTTACTGTCGCAACAGGATAAACGCGTTAAAAAAATAGCCTCGTCATGCTATGGGATGTAGGTTAGATAAAAACACCGCATCTGCCGGACATTTATAAACACCGCCTCGTCATTGCGAACGCAGTGACGAGGCTATTTTAGATGTTATTTTAAATGCGTTTGCCCTGTACATCACTTTGGATTGCTTCGTCATGTTTGTGAGATAATTTGTATCTTTGTGACAGAATAATTTATAAATCCAGTTATATAGATACTTAATTGTATATGAAGAAGACTATTTTATCCTCATTACTCTTTTCTTTTGTTTTATTGGGGTGTGGCAAAAAAGAGCAACACTTTATTACTGATCATGCGTTTAGAACAAAGGTGGAGACCGATTTTAACGCTAAGCAGACTGCGTTTCCTCACGGCGATCTTTTTTCTGTTTTCCAGAACGAAATGACGCCTCAGGAGAAAGAGGCACTTATGTTTCTTTATGCTTATATGCCGATTGGGGATATAACCGACTATGATGCCGATCTTTATTTGAATAGTGTGCGCACTGCGTTTAAAGCGAAGGAGGAAATGCCATGGGGAAAGAGCATACCTGAAGATATGTTTCGCCATTTTGTTTTGCCGATCCGCGTGAATAATGAGAATCTGGATGAAAGCCGGATGGTCTTTTATGATGAACTGAAGGATCGAGTGAAGGGATTGTCCTTATATGATGCCGTGTTGGAAGTAAATCACTGGTGTCATGAAAAAGTGATTTATACCCCTTCCGATGCTCGCACGAGTTCGGCGTTGGCTTCTGTAAGAACGGCTTATGGGCGTTGTGGAGAAGAATCTACTTTTACTACGGCTGCGCTGCGTGCGGTAGGTATTCCTGCCCGTCAGGTGTATACGCCTCGCTGGGCGCATACGGATGATAATCACGCCTGGGTTGAGGCCTGGGTAGATGGCAAATGGCTTTTCTTAGGTGCCTGCGAGCCGGAACCCATTCTGAATTTAGGTTGGTTTAATGGTCCGGCTTATCGCGGAATGCTGATGCATACGAAAGTGTTCGGACATTATAACGGTCCGGAAGAGGTGATGGAGGTAACAGATGGTTATACGGAAATAAATGTAATAGATAATTACGCGCCAACTGCAAAATCAATCGTAACGGTTGTAGATGCGGAAGGGAAGCCTGTTGCTGGCGTAACAGTCGAGTTTAAACTGTATAACTATGCTCAGTTTACGACAGTTGCCCGCAAAACAACAGACGTGGAAGGTAAAACTTTCCTTTCTGCCGGAAAGGGCGATATGCTTGCCTGGGCATCTAAAGACGGACGGTTCGGTTATCAGAAGATATCTTTTGGTAAAGATGAACAAGTAACGATTGTATTGGACAAGCAGCCGGGCGATCTGGCAGCAGTTGAGTTGGATGTTGTCCCTCCTGTAGACGGAGCTATTCCGGCTGAGGTAACCGAAGAGCAAAAGGCGGAAAATACTAAACGTATGCTTGAAGAAGACGAAATCCGTAATGCGTATGTGGCTACATTCTATACAGAAGAGAAAGCGGCTGCTTTGGCAAAAGAATTAAATATAGACACAGAAAAAACGACCGCTTTTCTGCTGGGTAGTCGCGGTAACTGGAAAGAAATAGAAACATTCCTTCGTGAAACACCTGCCGGTGAACGGGCTAAGGCGCTTGAACTGTTGCGTGTGGTTTCTGCTAAGGACTTGAGGGATACACCGGCTTCTGTTTTACGCGATCACTTACAGAATAGTCAGCCGGCCGATCCGAAACTGTTTGCAGCGTACGTGCTTAATCCTCGTGTTGCCAACGAACTGATTACCGGCTATAAGGCGTTCTTCCAAAAAGAAGTAGATACCGCGCTGGCGGAACAGGCAAAAGCGGATCCGATGGTGTTGGTGGATTGGGTGAAAAAGAATATAACAGTCAATAACGCACTGAATCCGCAAAACATTCCGGTGATGCCGATGGGCGTATGGAAAGGCCGGGTGGCAGATGTACAGTCTCGCACGATTTTCTTTATATCGCTTGCCCGTAGTTTGGGTATTCCCGCACGGATTGAGCCGGTTGCGCAGAAAATACAATTCAATAAGGACGGTCGTTGGGTTGACGTGGATTTTGAAGCAGCAGAACAGGTGATCGCCCGTCAGGGTAAGGTTGTTGCTTCGTATAAGGCGATCAAATCACTCGATAATCCGAAATATTACAGTCATTTTACGCTGGCTAAAGTGCGTCGGGACGGAACGTTGCAGACGCTTAATTTCAGAAGTAACGCGAATGTGGATATGGGCTTGGGTAACACCTGGGCAGGAATTCTGAGAGAACCGCTTACTTTGGACGAAGGGAATTATATGTTGACCACGGGTACACGCATGGCGAATGGCAGTGTGCTGGCTGAGATCAGATTCTTTAATATTGAAGCCGGAAAAACAACGAAAACAGAATTAGTCATGCGTGAAAGTGCAGACGAAATACAGGTAATCGGAAGCATGGATGCTGAAGGTAAATTCAAGCGTGCCGATACCGGCGAAGAGGTAAGTATCCTTTCAACTACGGGGCGCGGCTACTTTATTGTAGGTATCCTGGGCACTCGTCAGGAACCCACAAACCATGCGATGCGTGATATCGCTCAGTTTGCGAAAGATTTTGACGGTTGGGGACGGAGCATGGTCTTGCTGTTTAAAGACGAACAAGGCTGGACTAATTTTGATGCAAAGGAATTCGGAACACTTCCTCAAACCATTACTTATGGTATTGATACGGATCAGACAATTACCAATATGCTGGTAAAAGGGGCGAATTTACCGAATGGAAACACATTGCCTGTATTCGTTATTGCCGATACTTTCGGACGAATTGTATTCGTTTCGCAAGGCTATACCATCGGGCTGGGCGAACAAATGATGAAAGTAATACATAAGTTGTAATTTGACCGTATGAGCTATTTAAGCCATGTGTTGTCCAACGGACTTCGCATAGTACACTTGCCGACGGATTCGCCCGTATCTTATTGTGGATACGCTATCAATGCCGGAACCCGTGATGAAGGGCCGGGCGAATTCGGTTTGGCTCACTTTGTGGAGCACATGCTGTTTAAGGGAACCCGTAAACGGAAATCCTGGCATATTCTGAACCGCATGGAAAATGTAGGTGGCGAACTAAACGCTTACACCACCAAGGAGGAAACTTTTGTTTACTCCATTTTCATGGAAGAACAGTATAACAGGGCTTTTGAACTATTGACCGATCTGGTCTTTAGTTCGCAGTTTCCCATGTCTGAAATAGAGAAAGAAGTAGACGTTATTCTGGATGAGATCAATTCATATAAAGACAGTCCGTCGGAACTGATCTACGATGAGTTTGAGAATCACTTGTTCAACGGACATACACTCGGGCATAATATTTTGGGCGATGAAGAATCGCTTCTTTCATTTAATTCTGCCTCCGGAAAAAACTTTATTCAACGTTTTTATGTGCCGTCCAATATGGTTTTCTTTTCGATGGGGCGCAAGCCGTTTCCTAAGCTTATCAAAATGGCGGAAGCTGCGTTGTCCGATTTTTCTTTCCCTGCCTTTTCCCATATCAGAAAAGCCCCGGATAGTATTGCTGTATTCTCTCGTACAGAAAGGCAGGACAACCATCAAACCCACGTTTTGATCGGGGGAAAAGCGTATGATATGTACAGTGCAAAACGCGTGCCTCTGTTTTTGCTCAATAATATAATTGGCGGACCGGGCATGAATAACCGTCTGAATGTATCGCTGCGCGAGAAAAATGGACTGGTCTATACCGTAGATTCGGGAATCACGAGTTATACGGATACCGGAATGGCTTCCATCTATTTCGGAACAGATCCGAAGAATAGGAAGAAAGCTTTCTCTTTAGTGTATAAAGAACTGAAAAAATTGCGGGAAAGAAAACTAACAGACAGCCAACTGGCGGCAGCAAAGAAGCAGATGATAGGACAGCTAAGCGTCTCCGGTGATAATAAGGAAGGTCTTTTCCTGGGACTTGGCAAAAGTTTTCTCCACCACAATCGCTATGACACCCTCTCCGAAGCGATTGAAAAGATCGAAAAAATTACCGCAGACCAACTGCTCGAAGTTGCAAACGAAATTTTCGCCGAGGATAACTTGTCTACGTTGATATATGAATAAATAAGCGGTATTATGAATTTACCCCTAAGTTCCCTTCAGGGGATTTAGGGGTAAAGGATTTTACTTAACCGTTACGATTACCCGTTGGGTGGGGTCTTGATTTTGATTGCGTTCATCTACTTTGACAACAATATTTTCGGCTAATGCGCGGAACGCGGATCCGGTGATTGTGTCCGGGTTTAAGGCTACGGGTTTGCCGTTGTCGCCTCCTTCACAGATGCTTTGTACGATGGGGATTTGACCCAGCAGGGGAACGTTGAGCTCTTCTGCCAGTCGTTTGCAACCTTCTTTCCCGAAAATATAATATTTGTTTTCCGGTAGTTCGGCCGGCGTGAACCAAGCCATATTTTCAATTAATCCAAGTACGGGAACATCTATTTTCTCACCCATAAACATGTTGATTCCTTTACGCGCATCGGCAAGAGCTACCTCTTGGGGCGTGCTGATTACAACTGCGCCGGTGATACCTAATGTCTGCACTAAGGTCAGGTGAATATCGCTTGTGCCCGGAGGAAGGTCAATCAGAAAATAGTCCAGTTCACCCCAGTTGGCATCGCGTATCAATTGCTTTAGGGCATTGCTTGCCATAGAACCACGCCATAAAACCGCATCGTTTTTGTTGACAAAGAAACCGATGGAAAGGAGTTTTACGCCATAGTTTTCTGCCGGTTGGATAAGTTCCCTGCCATTTACCTCCTCCATATAAGGGCGAGCATTTTCCACGTTAAACATCTTAGGTTGTGAAGGACCAAAAATATCGGCATCCAATAGTCCCACTTTATACCCTAATCCGGCAAGTGCGACAGCTAAGTTGGCCGCGACCGTGCTTTTCCCGACTCCTCCCTTACCTGATGAAATGGCGATGATGTTCTTTACATCCGGTAGTAGTTCATCCGGTTCGGGGCGTACAATTTCGGGTGCAACGGCACGTATATTCCCTTTAATTTCCACCTCAGGACTGATGTAGGTAAGTATGGCGGTTTCGGCGGCTTTAATGACCGACTTGATGAACGGATCGTTTGGTTTTTCGAATACAATGGAGAAGCTGACTTTCATACCTTCAATCCGGATATCGTCTTCCACCATTCCTGCGGATACCAGATCTTTACCGTTTCCGGGGTAGCGCACTTTTTCCAATGCGTCCATGATTAGTTTAGGATATATTTTCATGTTATTTCTGTTTTTAATATGACTTTATTGTTTATCTACCTGACGCCAATGCGCTTCGTTTGCTCCTGTTGAAGCTACGGTAGGCATCGTATTCAATTTCCTCTTCAGGCTCGACAAGATTTTCACGTTCTTCGCAAACAAACCGGATGTATTTTATATTCAAACCTCTGTCTAACCATTGCTGTTCGTAGTACGTTTTTATTCCCAGAATCGGATCGGTCGAATCGCTATGGTATAAATCTTCTGTCTGAAACAGTACGGGATACTTGTTTGCCTCTGCCATTTTCACTGTGTAGGTGTACATGAAGTTGCTGTCTGTTTTCAGATGAACAATGCCATCTCCGGCAAGAATTTCTCTGTAAAGCTTCATAAACCGGGTAGAGGTAAGCCGCTTGCTTGCCTTCTTCATTTGTGGATCGGGGAAGGTAATCCATATCTCCGATACTTCTCCCGTTGCGAAAAAGCGATTAATAAGTTCGATATTCGTACGCAGAAAAGCAACGTTGGTCATTCCCGTTTCATGAGACTCTTTCGCTCCGCTCCACATCCGGGCTCCTTTGATGTCCACTCCGATAAAGTTTTTATCCGGGAAAAGTTTTCCCAATCCTACAGTATATTCACCCTTTCCACATCCTAATTCCAGTACGATCGGGTTGTTATTCTTGAAAAAACGTTCATGCCAATACCCTTGCAGTCCGAAGCCTTCTGCCTCAAGCACAGAGAAAGGGTATTGAAAAACGTGCGGGTATTCCGCCATATCGTCAAACTTTGCTAATTTATTCTTTCCCATACTGCAAAGATAATAGTAAGCTTTGAATGTTCAATAGATTACGATCTTTCCGAAAGATAGCTAAATAACATAATTTCCAACTTTTGCAAGTGTAATAAATATTACACTGATTTTGTTGAAAAAGCTCATTCTTTGTATTACAAAAATTGAAGTGTAATTATAAAAACAGATTGTGCCATGAACAGAGTTGCTTTTTTTCTCTTATTATCATGCCTTTTGGGTGGTACGGCATTTTCTCAGGAAGAGCCTATCAGGAAGCTTTTTAATTCTCCTTATCTTCAATTGGGCGGTAACGGACAATTAATGTATAGATACTCAGATGTAGATGAGATACATCATGATACGAAAGCCAAGAATTTGTTTCTTTCTGTAAACGGGAAACTGAATGATTCGTTCAGATATGGTTTTTTGTTGGAGCTTGTTAATCCTTCAGTTCAGGAATTTTGGGGTGAATGGACAGCGAACCAGGCTTTTAATCTGAAGGTGGGACAATTCAAAAGTCCATTTACCCTTGAAAGCCAGCTTGTGCCCGCTACTTTGGAAACAGCCTCCTATTCCAGAACAATCTCCAATCTTGTGGGATATGCCGGAGAAGATGATGTGTTAAGGGCACAGAACGGTAAGAATAATTTTGGACGAGATGCCGGAATAATGGCTTCCGGAGAGTTAATCCCTCTGTCAAGCCATAATTTGATCCGGTATTCTGTAGGTTTATTCCAGGGTACGGGGGTGACTACCGGTGAGGTCAACAATAACAAAGATTTTGCCGGCATGTTGCTGATCAAACCTGTGAAAGAACTTCGTGTCGGTGGTGGCGCTTATTTTGGACAGGCTACGTATTTCAAAGTCGGCGAGGAAACGTTGAGCGATCACGTGCGTAACAGATGGTTTTTGAGCGCAGACTATAATTCTGACCGCTTTTCAGCTCGTGCGGAATGGGTTAACGGTAACGATGGAGGAATAAAAAAAGAGGGCGTTTACGCATTGGCCCTTTACTCGATTCTTCCCGGAAAACTGAATGTGTTGGGCAAGGTAGACTATTATAACCGGAATAAAGATGTTAACGCTGATGTTTTTGATTATACATGTGGAATAAATTACTATTTTTATCCGCAGTGTAGGGTGCAGTTGAATTATACGTACTCGGATTATTCGGAAAAATGGGGTGCCAAGAATTCAAATGTGGTGTTTGCGCAATTACAGGTTGCCTTTTAATACAAAAATATATGTAAGCATGAAAAAACTCCTGAGCCATATACCTAATCAGTTTATACTCCCATTATTTATTGTGGGCGGTATTATTGCCGGACTCGGAGGTTATGCCGTCTATATGTCGAGAGCGTATTCTTATCTCTCTGATGATCCGTCTGCTTGTATCAATTGTCATATTATGACGCCCTATTATCAATCATGGGATCATAGTTCACATGCTCAGTGGGCAAGTTGCAATGATTGCCATGTTCCGCAAGAGAGTCTTTTTAAAGGTTATGCCTTTAAGGCGAAAGACGGGTTATATCATGCTGCGATTTTTACTATGAAGGCAGAACCGCAAAGCATTCGTCCGCGCGATGAGAGTTATGAAGTGATTATGAATAACTGTATCCGTTGTCATACCGAACTTAACACCGAGTTTGTCGATACAGGTATGATTAGCTTTTGTGACGTGAAGGAAGGTAAAGGGAAAGCTTGTTGGGATTGTCATGCCGATGTTCCGCACACGAAGGTGAGCAGCCTTTCCGCTTCTCCTAATGCGATTGTCCCTTTGCCGAAATCTCCGGTGCCGGAATGGCTTAAAGAAAGAATGAAAAATAAATAAAAACAAAATAAGACCAGCAGATTATGTTTAAGAAATTAGCAGAAGCAATCAAACGTAAACCCATGATAGGATGGGGGATCTTTACCGTAGTCATGATCGGTGTTTTCGTTCTTGGCTTGTTGGCCGCTTCTATCACAGAACGGCGCGCTGAAATCGTTACTTTATTTAATAATAAAAAAGTAGAGATCACAGATATTAATCCTCATAATGAAGAATGGGGGCTTAACTATCCCCGGGAGTATACTACTTGGAAAATGACCCGGAATATGGACTTCAAGAGTAAACACTTGGGGAATATGCCGCAGGATGTTCTCGAACAACGTCCCGAAATGGTCGTTTTATGGGCAGGTTATGCTTTTTCACGTGAATATACTGCTCCGCGCGGACATATGCATGCCATAGAAGATGTGCAGCATACTTTACGTACCGGAACTCCTGAAAATGGAGAAGGTGAAATGCAGCCCGGAACTTGCTGGACATGCAAAAGCCCCGATGTGCCTCGCCTGATGCATGAAATGGGAATTGAAAATTACTATAAAGCGAAATGGAGCGACTTGGGAGCAGAAGTAATGAATCCGATCGGCTGTGCAGACTGTCATGATCCGGTAACTATGAATCTGACGATTACCCGTCCTGCGCTTATCGAAGCTTTTGAACGGCAGGGAAGAAACATTACTGAAGCTACACCACAGGAAATGCGTTCGCTGGTTTGCGCTCAATGTCATGTGGAATATTACTTTCAGGGAAACGATAAATACCTGGCTTTCCCTTGGGACGATGGAATGACCGTTGAGGATATGGAAAAATATTATGACGAAGCAGAATATACAGACTGGACGCATGCACTCAGTAAAGCTCCTATGTTGAAAGCTCAGCATCCGGATTATGAAATATTCCAAGCGGGGCCTCATGCTCAACGCGGACTTTCTTGCGCTGATTGCCATATGCCTTATACGGCCGAAGGTGGTATTAAATATACGAACCACCAGGTGATGAGCCCGTTGAAGAATGTATCGAATACCTGCCAGGTTTGTCATCGTGATAGTGAAGAGAACTTACGCAATTATGTGTACGAGTATCAGGATAAGGCATTGGAAATAAGAGACAGAATTGAGAAAGAACTGAGTAAAGCACACATCATGGCTAAAACAGCTTGGGATAATGGGGCATCGGAAACAGATATGGCTGCTTCTTTGCAATTGCTTCGCCAGGCACAATGGCGTTGGGACTTTTCGGTTGCTTCTCACGGAGCTTCTTTTCATGCACCGGTAGAAACACAACGCATTCTTGCGCATAGTTTGGATCGCAGTTTGCAGGCTCAATTAGAATTGCAGAAAGTTCTCTTTAAGCATGGCGTAACAGACGTACAAATGCCGGATCTTTCCACAAAAGACAAGGCCCAGGCTTATATCGGATTAGATATGAAGAAGCTGAAAGAGAATAAAGAAAATTGGATTCAAACAGTTGTTCCGAAGTGGGTAGAGAAAGCGAAGAATGAAGGCAAACTAAGAGCTGCGCTTTAAATTTCCGGATAAAACGATGAATAATAAACGAAGAACGTGGCAATTCCCCTGGCAATACAAAGAAAGCTTAGTCTTTGTCGGGGGAATTGCTTTTATAGGACTTGTACTCCAACTATTGACCGGACCTTTTGACTTTTTCTTACTGCAATATCCGGTAAATCTGATAGCGGGAATAGCTATACTCTTGTTTCTCGCATTGCTTTCCATTGCTCGTAAAACGGTTTTTTATCACTGGTTCTCAGGAGTTCCGTTTGCTGTTAGCTGTATAGGCGGCTTGCTCTTTTTTGCCTTAATTATGGGTCTTACCCCACAACTTTCACGTCTTGACCCCCACGATACGGATCTGGTTGCCCGTCTTGGATTTAAGCAGATGACTACTTCCTGGTCCTTTGTATTGCTTTATCTGACTACGCTTTTGTCATTAGGGGCTCTGATCATTCGTCGGCTGATTATTTTTCGTAAGCAGGACTATGCTTTTTATCTGAATCATATCGGCTTGTGGATATTACTCTTTGCCTCAGGATTGGGAGCCGCCGATGCAAGACGTTATGTAATGCATGTGCGCGAAGGAGAAATGGAGTGGCGTGTCTATAGCGAAACAGATGAGGTGTTGGAACTTCCGATTGCAATTCAACTGAACGACTTCGATATGGAAGAATATCCCCCCAAACTAACCGTGATAGACCGTGAAAGCGGAGAACCTCAACCTATAGGAGAACCGGAGTTTTTCTCTATTGATGAAAAAAGACCTGAAGGAAAACTGGTAAACTGGGATATCCGGTTGGATGAGTATATACACCGGGCGGTTCGGAATAGCGACAGTACTTATCACGAAGTGGCGATGCCCGGCTCAACCCCCGCGGCGCGGGTGACGGCAACCAACAGAATTACCGGCTCAATCTATTCCGGATGGGTGTGTGGAGGAAATATGGCGCAGCTTTACATGATGTTGCCGCTGGATGAGCAGTATTGTATTGTTATGACAAGACCTGAACCAAAACGATTTCTCTCAGATATCGATGTGTATACAGAAGAAGGCAAAACCTATCATACCATTCTGGAAGTAAACAAACCGCTTCAGGTGGGGCACTGGACTATTTACCAGTATGGTTATGACAACAATGCCGGAAGGATGTCTACATACAGTAGTTTGGAGTTGGTCTACGATCCTTGGCTATATCCGGCTTACGCAGGTATTGTCCTGTTGGCTGCCGGATCTGTTTGCTTGCTTTGGTCGGGAAATAAAAAGAGGAGGAAAGACGTATGACCTGGGATGAATTCTTATGGTTTGCTTTGCCTGCTATGGGCTGTTGGCTTGGAGCGGGCAGTTTGGTTTATAAAACAAAAAGAGAAAAGGCTGCGGAACTTTTGATGATTATCGGTATTCTCATTTTCGCGGCATTTATTGTTGGTCTGTGGATCGGGCAGGAACGTCCGCCGCTTCGTACGATAGGTGAAACCCGCCTTTGGTATTCGTTCTTTCTGGCTGTTATCGGCTATTTTACCTATAAGCATTGGCGATATGCCTGGCTGCTGTCTTTTTCGGCGGTGGTCGCTTGTGTTTTTGTTTGTGTGAACATCTTCAAGCCGGAAATACACTCTACTAATTTGATGCCGGCATTACAAAGTTACTGGTTCGTGCCCCACGTAACCGTTTATATTCTTTCTTATGCGATGCTTGGAGCTGCTACAATTGCCTCTTTCATTCTGTTGAAAAATCAGCGTAAAGGAAAGACAGACGACAACCTGTATCGTTTAACGGACAATGTGGTCTATATCGGCTTCGGTTTCCTGATACTGGGCATGTTGATGGGTGCTGTATGGGCAAAAGAAGCCTGGGGGCATTACTGGTCATGGGATCCGAAAGAAACCTGGGCGTTTATCACCTCGGCGGCCTATCTGATGTATATTCACATGCGTTTGCAACCCTCTCATCAGCGGATTACGCTTTGGATACTGCCTTTCGCATTCTTGCTGTTGATGATCACCTGGATAGGCGTAAATTATCTTCCATCGGCAGCCAATAGTATCCATGTTTATTCGAACTAAAGCCTTTAATTTCATATTCTTAGGAAATCGTTATATATTTGCTTTTGTATTATAGCATAGCGTAAATGAATAGCGAACATTTTCTTACAGAACAACAGGTAAATATTATTCACAAAATTCCCCTGTTTAGTGGGATGACGGATGAATTTAAAGGACGCTTGTTAGACAAGCTGGATTACTCCGTGCATCCCTTGAAAAAAGGAGATGTGATTATCCGGCAGGATACCATATGCAATCACATGTACATCCTGTTGCAAGGCAATTTGGTGGTCAATATTATAGATGTTTCGGGGAATAACGTCAAGGTCGAAAATATTATTGCTCCCCGCGCATTCGCTACCCCGCATCTTTTTAGCGGCAATAATATTTTTCCGGCAACATTTACCGTTGTAGAAGACGGGTTATTGCTCAAAGCAAGCAGAGATTCTGTGTTCGAGCTGATTAGTTCGGAGCCTGGGCTGTTAAAGAACTTCCTCCGTATCAGCGGCAATTGTAATGCCTGTACCATAAGCCGGCTTCGTATTTTATCTTATAAAAGCATCCGCAGCCGTTTTACATATTATCTGTTTGAACGCAAACGGGAGAATAATCTCGTCATTATGGATCATAATCAGACTCAATTGGCAGAATACATGAGCGTTTCACGTCCTGCCTTGGCTAATGAACTGAAAAAGATGGCAGACGAAAAGCTGATCAGGATTGAAGGTAAGCTGGTCGAATTGTTATCTCCTGCTTTGTTGCTGAAATATATTTAACCCTCCTTTATAACGCAAACCAGTAATTGATTTTTACAACCAGCGTATTGCTCGCGGAAAGCCCGAACAATCGGTCTAAATTATTATTCCACCCGGAGCGGTATTTATCATCGCGGTTGGTACGGCTGTTTTCCCACACGAAATAGAGGGTAGAGCCGGGAAGGTATTCCCAGCGAAGCACCAGATTGGAACGAAATTCGTTAAAGCTGAAGTCCGGATTTTTGAAACTGAACTTGCCGTTCCCGCCATTAACAAGATAACTGTTTTCGGAATAACTGATTTCTTTCTCCTCAAGGGCTACAAAACGTTTGTTATAGTTGTGCGATTTCGTATCCGCCGCCAGTTTAAACTCATCGTATCTGGCAATAGAGGTAAACGGAGAACCGTAGTACTGGATGGATAAATCCGGTGTAATATTGATCTGTGCTTTTAGCGTTACGCCATACGTGTTTTGCTTCATTTTCGCGATCACATAGCGCGAAGCATCGCTCCCATCGGGTTGAACCCGGGCTACATACTGCAAATTGTCTTTGTTCCAGGCATAATCAAACTGCCCCGTGAGGTGTATGTGGTTTCCGAGCCGGAAGATGAGGCTTGGTTTGATCAGGTTGTAGGCAGACTTTTCGCTTGGATAATGCTTTCCGTTGTACTGAAATTGGAAGACTACTTTTCTGGCCTTGTCTGTATTAAGCAGTACATTGGTGGTGAAGTTCGCGCCATAACGCATGTCGGGGCCTCCTCTTAAAATACGACTGTCTATCGTGTTCCAGCTGAACGTTTCCTTGATATCGACGTTGAAACGGCGTTTTGTAGTCAGGCTTCTCCATCTTAGCGCGATATCATTATTTATCGGGTTTCCTCCGTAGTTCCAGGTGTTCTTTTGCGTCAGGTTGATCGCCATATACCGGAACGGACCTAAGATGTCAGTCTTGCGAAAGGCAATTTCAGATTCATTAAAGAGGAAATCAGCCTGCTTCATATAACCTACATCGTTCAGATCGAATCCGGGAGACGACCAACTGAATGTTTGCGAATAGTTCCATTGCGCGTTACCTCTTCGCCCGGCTTTGACATATCCCCCTGTTCCCTGTAGTGATTTCTTTTCGGGGTCGAGATCCAGATAAGAAGCGCCCGACTCTCTGTGATAATAATGCGCGGCATTGGTTTTTGTTCTGAGAATCGCCTGTTCCGAACCGTGCAACGAACTGAACATACCCTTTGTTTCGACATAATACAACCGGTTCGCGAAATATTGGGTAAAGTCTATACCCGCGGTATAGGCGTTGTTGATCATTTCGCTTTTTAAGTGGTCTCGATCCAGATTGCGGTTGACAGACGTTAGCATTCCCCCTAACAGCGTATTCCCTTCCCAATTCTTCTGCACACGGGCAACCGTATAATTGGTCAATGGCTCCGTTACCTCTTTGCTGTACTCGCCGTTGCGCATCACTTTAGCAGACGTTTGTGCCGTTATGCTTTCCATCAGTCCGATTGTCAGTCCCTGTTTGTTGGTTCCCGTTAGCTTCAATGCCCCGATAATAGGTACATTGGCAAGCGTTTCGGCATAACTGTCAATATTATCAATAGCTTTTGGTTGATAAGACGATATCGCCCCTATACGACGACTGTAGAACATCATATCTGCTTCGTTTGTAAACTCCAGAATATGCTTGCCTTCGAGGAAGAAAGGACGCTTTTCATCATAAAAAGTTTCGTAGGCCGACAGGTTCATAACAGAGGGGTCTAACTCAATCTGCCCATAATCCGGATTGATGGTTAAATCCATTGTGTAATCATTCAGGGCTAATTTGGCATCCAGTCCGATTCCCCCTTTCCATTCGTTTCCTTTCTGAAACGGGCTGCCTGTTATCCGGGGTTCATTGCGGTATTTCCCCATGGTGTAAGGCAAAAATTCTATTCCTTTAGGTTTAGGCAGGTCTTTCATGCCGTGCATTTCCCCAAAAGAGAAAACATGACCGTTATTTTTGAGGGGAATAATGCTCCAGTTCTGCACCTCGTTATTTCGTCTGATGATGCGGCGCACATGCAGACCCCATACCTCATTCTCAGACTTTCTGTTGTAACGCAGTTGGCTGAACGGAATGCGCAGCTCGGCTGTCCAGCATGAATCCTCTTTGTTGATGTAAGTCTTCCCTTCCCATATCGCGTTCCAGCTCAGGTTGATAGACAATTTATCGGTTACCACAAGATCCGTTTTGTTGCCGCCCAGATTCAGATTAAACTCCGGAGCAGCCCGGTAGTCGTGATAAGGGTCAAAAGCAATACTAATCAGATCGCCGTTGCTGTTATCATCCCTGTTGCCGATAAAAGCATTCATCTGATCCGGATGATCATCTTTACAATAAATCCCGGCATAAATATTTTTATTATCATAAAAGAGCTTGATGCGTGTAGTAGAATTCGTTTTCGCCCGTTCATAAGGCGTTACCTGCGAGAAATCGGCAGACCACTCTCCGAGATCGTTCCAAAGCGCTTCATCCAGTTTCCCATCTATGGAAGGACGTTGGCTTTCGTCTATACGGGTAATATTATACTGACGTTTATAAGCATCTTCAAAGGAAACGACCGTTTCTCTCTGCTCCTGAGCGTAGGATAAAGAACCGATAAAAAGGAACAAGAATACAATCCGGGCTTTCATTGGCTATCGATTTAAAGCTAATCTTACAAAAATAATGATATTCTGTTAATATGCAGAATAAATTGACAAAGATGTTATCAACATCACTATGAATCAAAAAAAACATAAGTATGATTTTCCAAATTCATAGTT
>DAIPZX010000002.1:0-28292 GCA_036781995.1 Massilibacteroides sp.
TAAGAAATATTGTTTTATTTTTGCGGAAAATTTGAAAAATCAGACCATCCGAAGATGGTTATTAAATAATTGAATAACTATGTATTGGACATTAGAGTTAGCCTCAAAGTTGGAAGACGCACCCTGGCCAGCAACGAAAGATGAGCTTATTGATTATGCACAACGTTCAGGTGCGCCTTTAGAAGTGATTGAAAATTTACAGGAAATGGAGGATGAAGGTGAAATATACGAGTGTATGGAAGACATTTGGCCTGATTATCCCAGTAAAGAAGATTTCTTCTTCAATGAAGAAGAGTATTAACAGATAGCATACGAATAGATTCGTGAAAATAAGGGCGAGGTAGTCAGGCTTTGTGTCTCACTACCTCGTTTGCTTTAGGCGCGGTTATACAATTTATTGTCTTTCCGCCCGTTTTGTATAGTGTACAGATTGACAAGAGAGTCTGTGTTTTATTTCGACAATGAAGAGAGTTATTCGTTCTATTATATTATTCCTTTGTATAACAACCGCTGTACAGGCGCAATACGACGCGCAGTTCAGTCAGTACTTCATGGCTATGGGGTATTATAACCCCGCCTATGCCGGTACGAGGGGAGATCTGAATCTGCTTGGGATTCACCGCCAGCAATGGGTAGGGATAGAAGGCGCTCCAAAATCATTTTTCGTCAGTGCGGATATGCCGTTAAAATTAGGTACGACCGATCATGGTGTGGGTATGATCTTGTTTACGGAGAGTATCGGTCTTTTTCAGAACACACATGTCGCAGGGCAATACGCCTATAAAAACAAACTATTCGGAGGAACGCTCTCTATTGGTTTGCAACTCGGGATCGTGAACCAGTCTTTTGACGGCGTTAACGCGCGGCCATCGGGAAATGATGCGACCAACCAGGTTGAAGACCCGGCAATACCCAATACGTTAGTAAGCGCGGTAGGCTTTGATATCAACGCGGGGATCTATTATACAAGGAAGAATTTTTATTTTGGTGTGGGTGTCATGCACGTTTCCGAACCGGAATTAATGTTGCAAGAGAACGTATATACTTATATTGCCGGATCATATAATTTGGTGAGTGGATACAATATTCAATTAAAGAACCCGTTGTATGAATTGCAACCTTCTGTTTTTCTGAAGTCTGATACGCGTACGTTTCAGGCGGATGTAACCGGACGGGTGGTATATAATAAAATGTTTAACGGAGGTTTATCATGGCGGGTAAATGAATCCATTATCTTCTTGCTCGGAGCTACTTTCGGAAATATTCAGGTGGGATATGCCTACGATTTCCCGACCACTCCGATTCTGAAAGGCAGCCACGGCAGCCATGAGTTAATGGTGACTTACAAAATGAAACTGAAGAAAACAAAAACAGGAAAGAATAAGCATAAAAGTGTACGTATATTATAATAGTATATGAAAAAAGTTTTAATAGCACTACTAGTAGCAACCTTGTTATCCTCCTGCGGACGCTCCATGATGGGCAGCGGAGAGGTTACGGGAGTCCGGACAGTCGCAATGAATGAACCGGCACCGTACGGAATGGTTCTGATTAAAAGAGGTTCTTTCGATATGGGGCCGGCAGACAAAGATTCGTTATGGGGAATCATGACTGAAACAAAAGGGGTGTCATTTGATGCTTTCTGGATGGATGAAACAGAGGTTACGAATGCTAAATACCGCCAGTTTATTTACTGGGTGCGCGATTCGATCATCCGCGAACGCCTGGCAGACCCGGCTTATGGCGGGAATGATTTGTTTAAAATAACGGAAGACCGCTACGGCGAACCCGTCACTCCGCATTTGGACTGGAGTCGTCCCATCCCCTGGAAACGGGCGAATGAAGACGAGCTTCGCGCGATAGAAAGCGTTTATTATACGCACCCTGTCACCGGAGAAAAACGTTTAGACGAAAAGCAAATGAACTACAAATACGAGTGGTATGATTATACTTCGGCTGCTTTGAGAAAACATCGCCTTGACCCGTATGACCGCGTGCGTAACACGGATGTCGTTGTTGACCCGAACGAAGTGGTCATGATCTCTAAAGATACCGCTTATTTTGACGATGAAGGCTTTCCGGTGAACGAAACAATCACCCGCCCGTTAAGTAACTACGCGGACTTCCTGCATACCCGTATTGTCAATGTTTATCCCGATGAAACATCTTGGGTAAACGATTTCAACAATGCGTACAACGAGCCTTACATGCGTATGTACTTCCAGCATCCGGGATACGATGATTATCCGGTAGTAGGCACTTCATGGGAGCAAGCCAGTGCTTATTGTGTATGGAGGACAAATCTATATAAAGAATCAATCAACCTGCCTCCCGGACAGGCTATCGAGCCTTTCCGTCTGCCTACTGAAGGGGAATGGGAATATGCCGCGCGAGCAGGTAAAAATGAAAATAAATATCCCTGGGCGACCGATGAGTTAAAGAGTGGTAAAGGTTGTTTCCTCGGTAACTTTAAGCCGGGAAAAGGAAATTATACGGAGGATGGCCACCTGATCACGTCACGCGTGGGTTCTTATTCGCCAAATGAATTCGGATTGTATGACATGGCGGGTAATGTGTCGGAATGGACGTCTACCGTTTATTCGGAATCAGGTCCGAGCCAGATGAATGATATGAATCCTGATTTGCGCTATAACGCGGCACAGGAAGACCCTTATGACATGAAGAAAAAGGTAGTACGCGGAGGCTCCTGGAAGGATGTATCCCAATTTATCCGTTCCGATATGCGTACATTCGAGTATCAGAACGAAACCCGTTCATACATCGGCTTCCGTTGTGCCCGTACGCAGGTGGGGTTCTCACGTTCAAAAGGAAAATAGACAGCATAAACGATGATAAAATACGTCAATAAATATGGGAAAGTATAGAAGATATAAAAACAGGATAGAGATGTTCTTGGCCAGCGATAAAGGAAAGCGGGTGTTGAACTTCTTCTATAGCTGGGGAGCTGCCGTGGTTATTCTCGGAGCCATGTTCAAACTGCTGCATTTGCCTTATGGAGACCTTATGTTGGCAGTAGGTATGATCACGGAGTTCTTTGTGTTCTTCGTGTTCGGATTCGAGAAACCGACGATGGATTATCATTGGGAAGAGGTTTTTCCTGTACTGAAATCAAAGAATCCCATGGATCGGCCGGCCGGGTTTGTAAAAGGAGTCTCTGACGATGATTCGAATGGTAGCGGAGCTCAGATCAATGTGGGAGACGTAACCCGCAGCGCCGGATTAGGGGCGTTAGACGTATCTCAGGATGATGCGAAAAACCTGTCCGACAGTATTAAGAAACTGAGCGGAGCCGCTGACCAGATTTCAAAAATGGCAGAATTGACAGAAGCTACACAAAAGTATCTGGAACAACTTTCTTCCATGTCAGACCAAATGGCTCAGTTTACCAACGTAACTTCGTCGCTAACCGATGTTTCCGATACCTTATTGAATTCATATAAGAGTATTACGGACAATTCAGACGGCATCAACCAGCATTCCCGCGGGTATGTACAGCAAATGGAAATGCTGAACCGGAATATTTCGGGTCTGAATACGATCTATGAGATACAGTTGAAAAGTATCAGTTCCCAGATCGAGACGATCGAACATATCAACGGCGGTCTGAATCGGATCAAGGATTTGTATGATGGTTCTATCGTGGATAGCTCCGTATTCCGTAGCGAAACCGAGAAAATGGCACAACAATTGGCGCAATTGAATCAGGTGTACGGACGTTTATTGCAGGCCATGACTGTAAATATGTATGGCGCGCCTGATCCGCATAGCGGAAGATAACTTAAAATAGAAAGCGTAAAATTAAAATAAAATATGGCAGGAGTAGCTAACAAACCTAATTCTCCACGTCAGAAGATGATCAACCTGATGTATTTGGTCTTCATTGCGATGATGGCGCTAAGCATCTCGACTGAAGTTCTGGATGGATTCGTGTTGGTGGAGGATAGTATGCGAACCTCTATAAATAATACAACCCGGCGCAATGACATTGTTGCCAATGACCTGAATGCTTACTACCGGAATAATCCCGAAAAAGTGAAAGAATGGTATGAAAAAAGCATTCAGGTAAGAAAAGAGTCAAACGAGTTGTATGATTATATTCAGACACTAAAAGAACGTATTGTTAAACACGCTGATGGAAGTAACGGCGACGTAAACAACATCAAACGGCAGGACAATATTGAATCATCTTCTTACATTATGCTCTCTCCTATAACAGGAGAAGGAAAAAAATTGCGGGAAGCAGTAGATGCTTATCGCGTCATGATGGCGGATATGATTGCCGATCCTGAGAAAACAAAAGTATTGGAGGCAAACCTCAGTACAGTTGCTCCGAAAAGAAAAGGCAACACAACACCCTCATGGGAAGTAGCCATGTTTGAGAATATGCCGGTTGTGGCAGCAATCACTATCCTTACAAAGTTGCAGAACGATATTCGTTCGGCAGAAGGAGAAGTATTATCCAACTTGTTGAGCAGTGTGGATATAGACGACTACCGGGTGAATCAGATCAGAGCGCAGGTAATTCCCGAAAGTCAGGTTGTGATGCGCGGCGGACAGTACAAGGCGAGCATCGTTTTATCGGCGGTAGACTCTACCAAACGCCCCGCGGTGTATGTAAATGGAAGTGAGCTCCCGTATGAGAATAAAGGTGTTTATACCGTAACAGCCGGAAGCACCGGAACATTCCCTCTGAAAGGATATATTGAAATGCCGAATAATGACGGCACTGTGGCACGACATAATTTTGAAAGCGAATATTTCGTGACAGAACCTACCGCAACGGTAGCTCCGATTCTGATGAATGTACTTTATGCAGGATATACCAACCCGATCCGTATCGCGGTTCCCGGTATCGCAAGCGGCAATGTTTCGGCAACAATGAGTAACGGAACGCTCACCCGCGAAGGAGATACCTGGTATGCCCGTCCTGCGCAAGTGGGAACCGAAGCAATAATCTCGGTGAATGCCCGCATGGCTGACGGACGTACTGTGGAGATGGCGAAATCTTCCTTCCGTGTGCGTGCCTTGCCCGACCCTCTACCCTATATCGAATATAAAGATGCGAACGGGAATGTACGCCGATTCAAAGGCGGCGCTATTTCCAAACGTGACCTTGTTGCGGCAGACGGAATTCTGGCCGCCATTGATGACGATTTGCTGAATGTAGAATACAACGTTCTGCGATTTGAATTGACTTTCTTTGACTCTATGGGAAATGCCATTCCCGAAGTCTCACAAGGAACACAGTTTACCGCTGGACAGAAAGCTAAGATACGCGCCCTTGCAAGGGGAAAACGTTTTTATATTTCCCGTGTTGTTGCGAAAGGACCGGACAATATCGAGAGAACATTGTCTACGATTGAAGTTATTGTAAATTAAGAGTAAGAATAGAATATGAAACGCTTGTTTTGCATCGTTACCCTGATTAACGCGCTGTTAGCAGTCCACACTGTTACCGCGCAGGAAACTCAACAGGAACGCAGAGCGCCTCGTCTCGAACGAGGTGAGAGAGTAGAAGAGAACGCGTCATCTCTGCCCGAGTTAACCGTTCGCGCTCAAGATATGAATGACCGTCTGACACAAGAGGTAGGCAACGCCCGTTGGATGCGTGTTATATATCGTGAAGTAGACCTGACCAAAGAACAGAACGCACCGCTATATTACCCCGTGCGTCCGATCAATGAAACGGCCAATCTGTTCTCCACTATCTTTCAGTTAGTAAGTGAGAACCGGGTGGAAGCATACGAATATCTGGGTGATTACGAAGATTTTTCGGACGCGCATAAAATAACGTTTGATAAGGAATTCCTTGACCGCTATTATATATTCTATGAAGAGGTGGAAGGTAGAGGAGGAGAGCCTTCATTGGTTATTAACGAAAGCGATGTGCCTTCTGCCGATGTGCGTTCGTATTACGTGAAAGAAGCCTGGTACTTTGACCAGAATAACTCCGTGTTTGACATTAAAATACTGGCAATTTGTCCGATTCTCTATTCTTCCGGAGATTTCGGAGAGGAGCGACGCCCGATGTTTTGGTTGCCTTACGAAAACATCCGTCCGTATATCCGCACGAATTACATCATGACCTCAAATACCAACAACGCGAAAACTTTCACGGTAGACGATTACTTCCGTCGCCGCATGTATGACGGTGAGATCGTAAAGACGGAAAACCTGATGAACCGTTCGTTAGTAGAATACTGTCCTACGCCAGACTCGCTGAAAAGAGAACAGGACCGTATCGAAGGGCAGTTGGTTGCATTCCAGCAAGCGCTTTACCTGCAGCCGGACACAGCCATAACAGCGGATGCCAAAGACACAAAGAAAACAAGTTCTGTCCGCGCATCCAGAGTTTCTTCCACCAAAGAACCTAAAGCTGCAAAAACAAAAGCGCCCAAAGCAGAGAAAAGCGCTCCTGCACGCAGTATACGCGGAAGAAGATAAAGAACTATTGATAAATTAAAAGCCTGTGCTCAGAATTCAGCATTTTGTTTGAGCAGTTCCGCATAGTTATCCACGCGAAGCATTTCTTCCGGGATTTTTATGCTTTGCGGGCATTTGGGCAGGCATTCGTTGCAAGAGATGCAATGGTCGGCCTGTCTTAGTTTGGGCACTGTCCGGTCATATCCTACCAGAAATTCCTTACGGGCATTCCGGTAGTTTTCGTCCGCTGAACTTTTCAATAATTTACCTGCGCTTACGCACTTATTGTAATGGGCGAAGACTCCGGGTATATCGATACCATAGGGGCAGGGCATGCAATACTGACACTCGGTGCATTGAATAAATTCAGAGTTAATCAATACCTCGGTTACTCTTTCCAGCGTCTTATACTCCTGTTCCTGCATTTCTTGCAAGGGGGAATAAGTAACGATGTTTTCCTGCAAATGTTCTATATAGACCATTCCGCTAAGCACGGTTAATACATGTTCGGGAGTCCCCGCGTAGCGGAAAGCCCATTTCGCAGCGCTGTCTTCCGGATGCATCTCTTGCATCATCGTAAGCGCCTGTATCGGTACTCGCGCCAGACGTCCGCCTAATAGAGGCTCCATAATAATTGCCGGAACGTTTTTCTTGACGAGTTCGGCATACAGGTATTCGGCATTTACGTTCCTGCCCGTAGCATAAAGCCAATCCTGGTAATTGAGCTGAATCTGACAAAAATCCCACTTGATATCCATCGCCAATACGTGATCGAAAACAGCCGCATCGCCATGAAATGACCAACCCAGATTACGGATACGACCGGCTTCACGCTCTTTTAGCAGGAAGTCGAGTAATCCGTTGTTGATATATCTTTGGTTGAAATTCTCAATGCTACTGCCTACGGAGTGCAACAGATAGTAATCTATATAATCGACCTGCAGGTCTTGCATGGATTTGCGGTACATCGCCACGCCTCCCTCATAGGTTTGAGAAGCTCCTTCACGATGGTTAGACATTTTGGTGGCGATAAAGACCTTATCGCGCGGATGCCGTTTAAGTGCAATTCCCGTTGCCGCTTCCGACCAGCCTCTTACGTATACAGGAGCCGTATCGAAATAATTCACACCGTGTGCTATGGCGTAATCTACCAGTTCGTTTACGGCCTCTTGGTCCACCTCTTCTTCGCCATTCGCATTCTTGCGCAGCGGCCATCGCATACATCCATAGCCAAGCAGTGAAACAACATCGCCTGTATGCGGGTTTGTGCGATAGGTCATTTGGTCTGTCGGTACTTCGCCGGTAACACCGCCTATGGCGGAAACTTTCTTTTCCGGCTTGCAACCCGTTATCATGGCCGCGGTAACAACAGTGCCGGCACCGGCTGTCTTTAAAAAATTACGCCGGCTTATAGTATTTGTTCTATTTTTCTTTTCCATACTTCTTCAATGACTAAATTAAGTGATGTCTTAGATTTCCTTCTACATATATCGCGCTGAGCGGACGGGAGGGGCAATAGTATTCACAGGCTCCGCACCCGATACACAATTCTTTATTAATCGTGGGAATCTTCAAAACAACGGGCTGGCTGCCAAAAGTACCGGCTTGGGGTTTGGCTTCCTCTTCTGCCGGATTGAGCGCAACAAGGGTAATCGCTAAAGTGGGGCAATGCCGTTCACAAGCGTCACACGGCAGTCCGTCTGTATTGACAATACAGCTTTCTTTGATCCATACCGCCTGTCCGATGGCTATGGCTGATTTATCTCCGACAGTTATCTTTTTGATCGCATCCGTAGGGCATATTTTCATGCATTCCGTACATTCCGGTCGGCAGTAGCCTTTTTCAAAAGACATTTCAGGCTGCATCAACGTAGAGAGATTGCTGGAAGGACGCAGTACTTTATTCGGACAAACCGTTACGCATAACTGGCAAGCGGTACACTTTGTATTAAAGTTTTTGAGACCTTCTGCTCCGGGCGGTACTACGGCTATTTTCCGGTCCGGCGTTTTTTTATCTTTTATATCCGCCAATCCGCCGTCCACCTGTAATAATTGTTGCGCCTTAACCGTATTGGCTAAAAAGAATAATCCCGTGGCGGATAAGAAACGCTGTCTTGAAGCGTTCTTTTTCTCTTTATATGTGATCTGAAAGGCATCCTCCGTCTGTGCTTCTTTTTCCCGTCCGATCTTTCGGGGAACATATTTTATCGCATCGAAGTTGCATTTCTCGATACAGTTAAAACAGGCCACACAACGATTGCAGTCTATAGACATCTGCTTTGAATCGATACAGGAGGCTTTGCAATTCCGTTCGCACAAGCCGCATTGAGTGCATTTTTCAGTATCAAACACCGGTCTGAACAAAGAAAAGCGGGACAAAAATCCTAAAGTCGTTCCTACCGGACAGATCGTGTTGCAATACGAACGCCCGTTTTTCCATGCCAACACACCTATTATTATAAACGCAAGAATAGCGATCAGCAATGTTACGCCGCTTTTCACCCAGACCTCTACCGGATAAAAAGCATAACTCTCCACCTGCTCGGATAAATGAGCCAATAAATTATTTGCCGACTGATACACAGGCATAAACAAACTGTTTGCTATACGCCCGTATGTTCCATAAGGATCAAGCAAAGCAACGAGCGAACCGATCCCCAGGATGAACCCGAGCACGAATACCGCCAATACACCATAGCGCAGCCAGGAAAGCGGCGGAGAAAAAGAGAACCGTTTTTTCTTCTTCCCGACCCTTCGGGATAAGTTAGACACCAGGTCCTGAAAAACGCCAAGCGGACAGATTACAGAACAGTAAATCCGACCGAACAATAAGGTTAGCACAAGCAACGCAATGATTATTCCCGTATTCAGAGCCAACAAAGCCGGCACAAACTGAATTTTAGCCAACCAGCCAAACCATTGATGGAGGGCGCCGGTAAAGTCAAGGAAAAGCAATGTGATCAGCGTAAAACTTAGAATCGCTAATAGTAATCTGATTTTTCGCAGCATATAAGAAGATGTTTTTTTGTTGCCTAAATGTAGGTAAATTATTCTCTTTCAAACCTGTTCAAGTGTGTAAAAACGAAAAATAGAGGAAAGAAAACGAATACGACCCGTATTTTCCCTTGCCAATTTCATAAAATGTAGTATCTTTTGTCTCCATAAATCGATATGGCAAGTTATGTACTGGGCATTATTTCTTACTTTTTTTAAAATCGGGGCTTTTACGATTGGTGGAGGATACGCCATGCTGCCGCTTATTCAACGGGAGGTGGTAGGACGGGGCTGGATGAAAGATGATGACTTTATGGATCTTTTTGCCGTCAGCCAGTCTTTACCGGGGGCGTTCGCTATCAATATCTCTATTTTTATCGGCTATAGACTGAAAAAGACATGGGGAGCGATAGTCTGTATGCTCGGGTCGATTCTCCCTTCTTTCGTCATTATTTTATTGGTCGCCTTATTCTTCACGCACGCGGCAGACAATGTCTGGGTCGAAAAAGCTTTCAAAGCATTGCGCCCGGCAACTGTTGCCTTGATTGCGGTGCCTTGTCTCACCACGGCGTTAAAGTTGAAACTAAAGAAGAGCATACTCTTCATCCCGGCCATTTCAGCGTTGCTGATCTGGCAATTGGGTGTTTCGCCGATTTATATTATTGTGGTTTCCGCTTTAGGAGGAATCGGGTATGATTTATGGATAAATAAGAAGAAGTGATATGATATTCTGGAAACTGTTTCTCGTTTTTTTTAAGATCGGCATGTTTGGGTTCGGTGGGGGATACGCGATGTTGTCTTTAATCCAACAGGATGTGGTGGAAGAACATCACTGGATCTCCTCACAGGAGTTTACAGATATTGTTGCTATTTCGCAAATGACACCCGGACCGCTTGCCGTCAACACGGCTACCTACGTGGGGTTTACTGCTGTGCAGAATGAAGGATACTCGCAAAGTATAAGCATACTGGGTTCTGCAATCGCCACAATTGCGGTTAGTCTTCCGTCTTTATTTCTTGTACTGATGATCTCCGTATCCTATGCCCGGTTTCGGGCGAACAAATATGTGTCGGCAGCGTTTTTAGGACTTCGTCCTGCTACGGTCGGATTGATCGCGGCAGCGGCGCTTTTGTTGATGAACGATCAAAACTTTATTGACTATAAAAGCTTCCTGATTTTTGTCGCCGCCTTCATTCTGACATGGAAATTCAATGTTCACCCCATCCTGATGATCGTGATAGCCGCTATTGCCGGATTAATAATCTATTGATGAAGTTGTCTTTAATTTTTATCGGGAGACAGGATTAGTTCAATATGATTTCCTTTCGATAAAAGCTGCTTTACAAAATCTTTCATATAGTCTGCCGTAATTTCCTCTAAAGTTTGCAGATAAGAAGTCTGTGAATCCAACCCCATGAAATAAAAGTTGTCGATCACGCTCAGCCAATACACATTAGATGTTTGGTTCTCCCGGTAGTTTTTCACCAGGTTTTCTTTTATTTTCGCCAGGTCTTCTTCCCGGGGAACTGATTCGCCCAAACGTTGTAATTCGGAGAGAACAATTGCATTGATCTGATCCTGTTTGCCGGGATCCGTATCGTAATAGATCTGTAAAGAAGTACGTCCTTTCGGGAAAGAGGCTATCCGAGCCATCGAACTTACGCCATAGGAACCACCCTCATCCTTGCGTACTTTCTCCATGTAAATAAGATCAAGTAATTGCGTCAGGATATTCGCCGCCAATACATTTTTCAAAGAATAGTCTGCCTCTCCGTGAAAATAATGCACAACGGAGGTTTTGGGCGTTTCCATCTTTTTGCGGAAATGCACTTGCTTTTCGCCCGTCTGATAAGGAACAAGCGCCTGTTCGTTTCCTTTTTCCGTACGGCTCAACACAGGCAAAGAAGCCAAATAGGTTTCAGAGAATACAATAAGTGAATCCATATCGAAATTGCCGACAACGGTAAATACAAAGTCAGACGCGTCCGCAAATCGTTCCTTATACATTTCCATGATGCGCGAATAGTCCAATGCGGCAAGTTCCGCTTCATTGATACGCCTTACTTTGGGCGTGTCGCCGTACAGGGTGGTAATCAATGAATCACCGAAAGCGACCATCGGATTGAGATCAAGGTTTTTTAATTGCGCGCTCAGCCGGTTTACGTAAGAAGAAAAAGCCTCTTCATCCATTCTCGGTGCAGTAAAATGCAGATAAATCAATTCAAAAAGCGTCCGAAGATCAGAAGCGGATGAATAGCCTCCCACGCTTTCACTGTTTTCATCTATCGTTGACGAGCAGGAAACGTACTTGCCTGTCAGTACCCGATTCAATTCTATCGCGGAGAGCTCGCCCAGTCCCCCGAGAGGAACAACATCCGACAATACTTTCCGATTGTGCATATCTTTTTCGCCAAACAAGGTGCTGCCTCCCGGGCTTGTGCCGGAGATGACAATTTCATCTTCTTTAAATGTTGTTTGCTTGGCCACCACATCGACCCCATTACTCAATGTTAGGCGTATAGCATTGAAAACCGGCTCTTCCTCTATCCGGATTATTTTCCCGGGAATGGGCTGTTCCTCCAACAGTGGCCGAATACTTTCGTCTTCCTGATAAGCCTCTAAGTCTGCATTTGCCGCACGATCGACAAGTTGAAGCAAAGAATCCTCATCCGGATAAAGGGCGGTATCCCCCTTCTCCGGTCCGGTAATAGCGATAATCACGTTTTTATTATCCAGAATATCCCGCGCATGTTGGTTTATTTCTTCTAACGAAGTCTCTTCCGCAATATAACTCACCCATCCAAACTCGGATTCAATATCCGGCAGGTATCCTCCCATCGTAAAATGGGTAACGTAGGTATTTGCATAAGTCGAACTCTCTTCGCTGTCACGCTCCAGATACAGGTTCTCGTAATACTTCAATACATTTATCTTGACCCGTTCGTATTCGGCATTGGTAAAACCAAACCTCTTCACCCGTTCGGCTTCGCGGACAAGAGATTCGAGGGTAGAGGCTACTTTTCCTTCTTCGGCGATTGCCGCAATACTCCAGGCAGCTTTGGTTCGGGTTCCCATATAGTCTCCGTCTGAAGATTCTGCGAAGACAAAGGGCGGATCGGCTTCATAGAGCAATAGCTCCAACCGTTCGTTCAGCAAAGTAGAAGTCACGGTTTGCATAAAATCTTTCTTGATTCCGAGCACGGAGGCGTAGAGCGAATCGGGCATCCGCTCGTGTTTGTAAAAAAGGTTGACAATATAGCCGGGAGATTCTTTGTCTTTCGCGATACTAACCGTCGGATGATGTGCATCGGGCACAGAAGCAAACAGGCGTTCAGGTGGTGTAGGCGATTTAGGTATGCCGCCGAACAATTCGGTCAGTTTCGTTTTTACGTAAGCCGTATCCACGTCTCCAACCACCACGACCGCCTGTAAATCCGGACGATACCATTTCTTATAATACGCCCGGAGATCGTCCGGTTTGAATGATTCGATCACTTCGATACGTCCGATGGGTAAGCGTTCGGCATATCTGCTTCCTGCCAGAAGAACAGGATATTGCAGCTCCCGCAAACGGGCGCTCGCGTCTCTCCCCGAGCGCCATTCTTCACGAATCACCGCCCTCTCCTTCTCAATTGATTCTTCTTCCAGCAATAAATCAGACGAAATATCGCGTAAGATCAGCAGGCAGGAATCAATAACTCCTACACGAGAAGTAGGCGCATTCATAATCATATAAACCGTTTCATCAAAAGCGGTATAGGCATTCAGGTTTTCTCCGCTTTTCATTCCGATACTTTCCAGATAGTGATCTATCCCCTGGCCGGGGAAATGCGGCGTTCCGTTAAAAGCCATATGTTCAAGCACATGGGCTAACCCACGTTGATGTTCGTCTTCCTGTAGCGAACCGGAAGATTGAATCAGATAGAACTCAGCGCGTTGCTCCGGTTGGGCGTTGTGACGGATATAGTATGTAAGCCCGTTATCCAGTTTGCCATAACTTATTGCCGAATCGAGCGGTAATGACGTTGAGTCTGTCTGAGCAAATAAAAATACGGCAGAAAATAAAAGAATAAAAGCGATAATGAAGCTGCGTGTTTTACAAATCATACATACGGTATTATTTAGAAAAACAAAACTAACAAAACTTTTTGGAATTAATCATGTACCTTTGCGAGTATAAAAAGGTTATTTTTAGGATATGGCAGAATTCAATCTGAACATTCTTGGCTGCGGTTCAGCGCTACCGACAACAAGGCATTTGCCAACATGCCAGGTAATTGATCTCAGAGGTAAATTGTATATGATTGACTGCGGCGAAGGCACCCAGTTACAAATGCGCAGGATGAAAATCGGTTTTAACCGGCTTAATCATATTTTTATTTCCCATCTTCATGGTGATCATTGCTTCGGTTTGCCGGGACTACTCTCCACGTTAGGATTACTCGGGCGGACAGCGGCTATCACCATCCACGCGGCGAAAGAAATAAGAGATTTTATGGACCCTGTGTTGGCGGTGTTCTGCAAAGGATTACCCTTCGAGGTAAAATTCAATCTCATCAATCCGTACCTGCATTCTCTTATTCTGGAAGATCGTTCGGTCAGCATATACTCCATTCCTTTAAAACACCGTATTCCGGCATGTGGATTTCTCTTTGAGGAAAAGCCGCGCGAGGCACATATTATCCGTGACATGGTAGACTTTTATAAAGTCCCTTTAAAAACATTGAAAGACATCAAGCAAGGACACGACTTCATAACCGAAGAAGGCGAGATAATCCCTAATTCCAGGCTGACCACCCCGGCAGCTCCTCCCCGAAAATACGCCTATTGTTCAGACACGGCATTCAATCCGGAGATGATCCCGATTATAGAAAAGGTAGATTTACTCTATCACGAAGCCACTTTTGGAGAAGACGAAGCGCTTCGTGCTAAAGAAACGCACCATTCCACCGCAGCACAAGCCGCAGAAATAGCCCTTCGCGCTAAAGCCAAACGATTAGTCATCGGGCATTATTCGGCACGCTATGAAAACATTTCCATATTGAAAAAAGAAGCAGACAGCATCTATCCGGATACCATTCTCGGACTTGAAGGAATGGTAATTCCTGTATAATCCTGTTTTTCTTTTCACATTCCGGTAATTGAAAAGAAAAATAACTATTTTTGTTTTTTCAATAAGGATATTTGCCTATGCGAGGACTATTTTCCATACTCTTCATCTTGTTTTTCACGGTAAGTGCCCCGGTCAACATGTTTTCTGCTGACCGGATTGAGATGTCTTATCTTCAAAAGCAACAAACAAAGCCGGAAATCGAAATTGCATTCGTTGACAACAGGATTAAAGTAAACAATGCCACCATCGGCAGCAAACTGGAAATCTATAGTGTTGTAGGACTGAAAGTAATGGAAGTTGAAATCAAATATACCTCAAGCGAATATCCGGTAAACCTACCCAAAGGTTATTATATCGTGCGAGTAGAAGAAACTGTCCGGAAGATTGTAGTTCGTTAGAAAGTCGAATTTACTTTCTCCTGAAGTTGCTTTGTATGCCGAATTGCGCGATGTGCCGATTCTTTGGCGATCCTGTCTTCTGCTTCGGTTGCTTGCGCAAGTTTAAACGGATTCTCAATGACCGGATTGCCTGTTAATGTTTCATACCAAACACAAGCCGCCGTAAATTTCCCCAAGTCATTCAGGTGGTATCCGTCACGGCAGAAATTATCACCTAACTCGCTTTCCCGTGCATACTGAATTGCCGGACCGGAAGGAATAAGCAGTTCAATGCCTGCTTTTGACGTTGCCCTGTGTGCGGCATCAACAATCGCATCAAACATAACAAGCTGATCCTTATTGTATGTAAGGAAACCGGCATGCGTAGAGGTCTTCGCATAAGCCCAGGTTATATGAAAAGCAAACTGTACATCCGGTTTTTTTGCGCGAGCTTTGACATACGACAGTAAATCTGTCAGATAAGGCATATAAGTAGCATAAACTCCGGAAAAATGACTGGCTTGTTGGAATGTGATGTAATCCCATTCTTCATCTACAATTGCCTCTTCCAGAGATTTATGCTCTTCTACCACCCGGTTTCCTGCTAAATCTATCTTTCGATAAGAATAATCAGAAAGACCCTCCACTGCATTATTCCAATGCCTCTCTAATGAACACCCGCCAATATACATATTGCCGATAATCATCTTAACCTGTCCACCTCGAGCCAAATCATCAAGATATACTTCCGCGGCATCATCGGAGAAACTATTGCCAATCGCCAAAACCTTAATGACTTTCCCGCTTGCATGCGTGAGATTAATGCCTGCGGCAAAAAGAAGAATGAAGAGTAAGGAGAGTTTTTTCATGCTTTGTTATTTTTTTAGGACGGCAAAAGCCGCGCATACGCAAATATAAGATAAAATTTGATTATCGACAAGATGACTTATGTGCCTCCTACCAATGACGATGCGGTTTTAAATGCGTTTGCGGTCGGCTGCGAGTCGAACAGAGGAAATGTCACATTGTTATAGGAATGACGCATTTTATGTCAAAATGAAAATCTGTCAAATTTAGTCGCTCTGGCGGCGTTTTTAACACACCGATGGACACATACATCCATTTTGAGGCAAAGTGCTCTAAAACCGCTTTAATCGACCTTTAACGAGGTGCGCGGTTTTTTTGATTTCCGAAAAATCGCAATTTTATCCAAAAATATAGGGCTTTTGAAAAAAGATAACTATGTTTTGGAAAATGATAACTATGTCTCATCAAAATGATAAGTATGAATTTAAAATTTCATCTCGATCATTTTGGTGAAAAACCGCATATTCTTCACATACGCAAACATATTTTCACATAAAAACGATGTAAGTAAACATATTTAAACAATTATGGAAAATACAAAAAGAAGCTATATCGCAATATATTGTGACAAAATGATAATTTCGATAGTTTGTTGTAGTAGGAGGTTAAACGCATTTAAAATAGTATCGTTTTGTGAGGAGCGAAGCGACGAAGCAATCTAAGTGCGTATACTGGATTGCTTCGCTACGCTCGCAAATGACGATGCGGTTTTGATGACGCCGGGGATGCAGGGTAAGTTCTGCTTATTCCCTATTCATGCTCTTTTGCTGCCAGATAAACATCATCGAGCAGGCCTTCTACAAAGAAGAAGGTGGCATTGCAGAATAACTCCGGGTTTTTTATGGAGGGAACTTTATTCCCTTTTCCATTATCTGCGATTACGGATTCGGCCGAATAGGTTCTTAATCGCTTGGCATTATCCGGATCATATTGGTAAGTCATATCCTTCACTTCTACTTTGTAGTTGTTGTCGAAGCAAGAGATATACATCTTATATTTCAGAATAGTCGTTTCTTTTTCGTTGAGCAGTAGTTCGATCCTTGAACTTACCAAAATGGTTCTCCGCGCGTGATTACATGATACATTTGAAATGAAAACATCTTTCCCATATTCCTCTTTTGCCCATTTGCTAATCGCGTTGTATAGTGCGAGTTGAGAAGCGTTCTTCATTTTTATATCATCGGAATAGCATATCTTTCCGTCTTTTTCGGGAGCACAAGCTTCTGCTTTTCCTTTATTGCCTTGACCTAAACAATACACAGGGATAAGGGTTAATAATAAAAATACAATTCCTTTTTTCATCGTGCTTATTTTATCCAAACGTTAATAATTTCGCCAACAAACATCTTGTTGACTTGTTTTCCAATCCACTCCTTCCTTACTTCTTCATTGGAAATCGACTCTTGACTCAAAGGTTGGGATACCAATTTGCGGCATTCGATGATCATCCAGGCTTCATTAAACGCTTTGCTGCCGGATGGAGTGGTTACAGGCGTTAGTCCCGTTTCTTTTACCTTGTCTTTTTCGCGACCGGAGTTGCTCCCGCAATATTCCAGAACCGAACGATAAGCTTCTGTATAAAAAGAAAGCGTGTAGGTTTCATATTTTTCCATTAAAGGATAGGTATGCCTTGTCGGATTAATAAAGCAGAAGGCTGCCGGCTTGGCGAAAAGATATCCCAAACCACCCCAACTGGCGGTCATCATATTAAATTCCGTGTTGTCTCCTGCCGTGATCAACATCCAGTCTTGCGACAGCATCTTAATGATGTTTCCCGGAATATTTTCTGCAGAGATCTGCCGGTATCCGCTGAGATCTCCGCTTCCTGTTTGTGCAGGAGTCGAAACAGGAGCAGGAGCAGGAGCAGGAGCAGGAGCAGGTGTTGGGGTAGATGTCGTAACCGGAGCAGGGGATGCCGCGTTTGTTCCTCCTATAATTACGGGCTGATTGGTTGGCTGAGAAGTTTGAGCCGTACTGCCCGGAGTAGCGGTCTTGTTCAGTATCCGGTCGGAAAAGACTTGTGTTGCATTCGCGAATAGCTCATCTACATAGTCTATAGTCCCTTTTCTAAACTTTCCGTTGACCCTGTTTAGTTTATCCTTGTTTAATGCTGCTTTGTCTGTGATCCATCCTTCTGCGACATACTTCTCGGGTTCACGTTGATAAGAAACATTGTACTCATATCTGATTCCGTTCACTTTTACAGTCAGTTGATTGCCGGAGCAGCTCATTATCACACGGTAAGACATCGTTGCTCGGTCTAAAGCCAAGGCGGAACTGGAGAAAACGATATAATCTTCTCCGATAGCTGCGATATCTCCTTTGTCTTTATCCGAAAATACGACCCGGTTGTTATCCCGGCTGAACCGCTCTTTTGCCCAGTCTAAAGCAATCTCATATACCTGATTTTTAGACGACTGGGCGAAGCTGAATGTTTTTTCAAACACTACTTTTCCATCCACTTCCGGAACACTTCCCGCCAGATACTTTGCCTCGTCTTGAGCAAAGCTATAAAAAGATACAAAAAGGAATAGTATAAATATTTGTTTCATATCAACGTGAGTTTAAGAAATATAGATTAAGCAAACTTATAAAAAAAACGGGATTTATAAGCGAGTAAGTTAAAAGAATACTACTTATATTTGTAAATATTTGTAAACAAATAAATGTAACGAGTCTGCAAAGCATGAAAAACATACTGATAATAAATGGACATCCGGACAAAGAAAGTTATAATCACGCACTCCAAAATGCATATAGGAGTGGTGCCGAATCTGCTGGATTTTCAGTTGAGGAGGTGACGTTGGCTGAGATCAGCTTTTCGCCGATACTCCAATATGGATACCGTAAGCGCACCGAATTAGAGCCGGATTTGCTTAAAGCGTGGGAGAAAATGCAGAAGGCGGACCATTGGGTTTGGATTTATCCAACTTGGTGGGGCGGAATGCCGGCGATACTGAAAGGCTTTATTGAGCGGATATTTCTTCCCGGATTCGCTTTTGAGTATCAGGAAAAGTCACCATTTCCCAAACAATTACTGAAAGGGAAGACGTCTGAAATTATTACAACAATGGATACGCCGGTCTGGTACTATAAACTTATATACAGAAACGCGGGGGTATCTATGCTGAAAAAAGGCGTGTTGGAGTTCTGCGGCGTAAAAAACCGAAGGGTTACTTATCTTGCTGTTTTAAAGTCTTCAACAACCGAAAAACGAAACGAATGGCTCTCATCTGTAAAAAGGCTGGGAATGGCAAATAATTAATACATTTATATCGCAGAGAAAGAAAAAAAACCTATATTTGCACCCTGTGAAAAAACGAATAATAAAATAATAACATAAACAATTAAAGATTCAAATGCAAAACAAAGGATTTGTTAAGGTCTTTGCTACGCTTCTTACGCTTGTTTGCTTGTTTTACCTGTCATTTTCTTTTGTGACCAGACATTACAATAGCAAAGCTGCCGAGTATGCGAACGGAGACTCTGTAAAGGAGAGCCAATATCTTGACTCGCTATCTACTCAAAAAGTTTGGCTGGGGTATACCCTTAAAGAGTGCCGTGAAAAAGAAATCAGTCTTGGTCTTGACCTGAAGGGCGGGATGAATGTCGTGCTTGAACTTAACGTCGCAGACGTGATCCGCTCTTTATCAAACAACAATCAAGATGAGAATTTTAATCAAGCTTTGACATCGGCCTACCAGCGTCAGGCGGCAAGTCAGAAAGACTTCATCGATTTGTTTGTCGAAGAATATAAAAGATTAGACCCCAACGTACGTCTTTCTGCTATATTCAGTACATTTGAATTGAAAGAAAAAATAACACCTCAAAGTTCTGATGCGCAGGTTGTTTCTGTGCTTCGCGAAGAACTGAAAAGTGCCATTGATAATTCATTTAACGTTTTGCGTACTCGTATTGACCGTTTCGGTGTTGTTTCTCCTAATATCCAGCGTTTGGAAACAACCGGTCGTATTCTGGTTGAATTGCCGGGAGTAAAGGAGCCTGAACGTGTTCGTAAACTTCTTCAGGGTAGCGCCAATCTTGAATTTTGGGAAACGTATACTTTGCCGGAAATTTATCAGAATCTGGTAGCTGCCGACAATGCGTTGGTTTCTATATTGAAGACAACCTCTTCTACTCCGGCAGCAGAAGAAACTACGGAAACCACAGCAACGGAAACAGCTGTCGAACCGGTAGAAACAAACGATGCGGATTCACTTTTGCAGGAAATCGCTTCTTCTCAGGATGCTGAAGCAAATCAATCTTTTGAAGAATTTGCTAAAGAACATCCGCTTTTTGCTCTTCTTCAGATCAATCAGTACAATGGACAACTTTCTCCCGGTACTGTCGTAGGTTATGCTCATGTGAAAGATATGGAAAAAATCAATGAATATCTTGACATGAAACAGGTTAAAGATATTCTTCCACGTAATCTGTCTCTGAAATGGGGTGTTAAAGCTATTGACGAAAAAGAAACATTATACGAGCTATATGCAATCAAAGTAACTAACCGTGATGGTACTGCTGCCTTAGGCGGTGATGTAGTAACGGACGCAAACGCAGACTTTGTTCAGCAAGGCGGACGCTCCGAACAACAGGTTAGCATGACAATGAATGCCGAAGGTGCAAAAGCATGGGCTCGTCTGACAAAAGATAATATCGGAAAATCTGTTGCGATCATTCTTGACGACATGGTGTATTCTGCTCCTGTTGTAAATCAGGAGATTACCGGTGGACGTTCGCAGATTAGCGGAAACTTCACGCCCGAAGAGGCAAAGGACCTTGCAAATGTATTGAAGTCTGGTAAGATGGCTGCATCTATCCATATTGTTCAGGAAGACGTGGTTGGTCCTTCATTGGGAGAGGAAGCCATCAATGCCGGTGTGATTTCTTTTGTTCTTGCTTTGATCGTACTTATCCTTTATATGTGCGTATTCTACGGATTAATACCGGGAATGATCGCAAATGCGGCATTGTTCGTTAACGTATTCTTTACAATGGGTGTGCTTGCTTCATTCCAGGCTGTACTTACACTACCCGGTATCGCAGGTATGGTGCTGACATTGGCTATGGCTGTGGATGCTAACGTGTTGATTTACGAACGCACAAAAGAAGAACTGCGTGCCGGTAAAACATTAGGCAAGGCGATTGAAGACGGTTATAAAAATGCCTTCTCTGCAATCTTTGATGCCAACTTAACGTCTATCATTACAGGTATTGTATTGTTCTATTTCGGTACAGGGCCTATCCGTGGTTTTGCTACAACGATGATCATCGGTTTGCTGGCTTCATTCTTGACAGCAGTATTCCTGACTCGTATCGTTTATGAAGCATTAATCGCAAAAGACAGGCTGAAGAATGTAACATTCACAACTTCTCTAACGAAAAACTTATTGACCAATCCTAAATTCAACTTCTTAGGGAAAAGAAAAATCGGCTATCTGATACCAACTGTAATTATTGTTCTGGGAGTTGTCTCAATGATGACAATCGGATTGAATAACGGTATTGACTTCACCGGTGGGCGCAATTATATTGTTCGTTTCCATCAGGATGTAAATACAGACGATGTACGCGATCTGTTGAATGACAATCTGGAAGGTGCTGTAAGTGTTATCACAATCGGTTCTTCTGACCAGGTACGTATCTCTACCAACTATAAGATCGAAGACAATGACCCTGCGGTAGATGAAGAAATAGCAAATAGACTTTACACAGGATTAAGCACTCTGCTTCCTGACGGAACTACGTTTGAGCAGTTCAAAGAGTCCTTTATACAGAGTTCGCAGAAGGTAGGACCAAGTATGGCTGATGATATTAAAAACAGTGCGATCTTCGCTGTTATCTTTGCCATGTTGTGTATGGCGATATATATCCTTATCCGTTTCCGCGACTTTGCGTTCTCGGTTGGTGTATTTGTTTCGGTAGTGATGGTTACGTTATGTATTATTTCGTTCTATACGCTTCTTTGGAAAGTATTACCTTTCTCCATGGAGGTTGACCAGACATTTATCGCGGCGATTCTTACCATTATCGGTTATTCTATTAATGATACCGTGGTTGTGTTTGACCGTATTCGTGAAACAACGGCTATCTATCCGAAACGTGACCGCTTCCAGGTTATTAATCATGCGTTGAACTCTACATTATGTCGTACGTTCAGTACTTCATTCTCTACATTCCTTGTAGTATTATGTATATTCATGCTTGGTGGTAGCACTATTCGTAGCTTTACGTTTGCAATTCTGGTTGGGGTTGTTTTAGGTAGTTATTCCACGTTGTTCGTTGCTGCTCCCATAGCATACGAAATCCAGAAGAAAAAACTTAGAAAGAAAGGTATCATTCTGGAAGAAGGTGAGATAAAATAAAAGGAAACTATATATCCTAAATAAAAAAACCTCTGTAAACGATCGGTTTACAGAGGTTTTTTTATTTACATTGCATAGATTTCTTTATCAAACCTTAGCAACAACGAGGTTTTAATTGTTTGAAAAAGTCGTTTCCTTTATTGTCAACCAAAATAAACGCAGGGAAATCTTCGACTTCAATCTTCCAGATCGCTTCCATGCCCAGTTCCGGATATTCCAGACACTCTACTTTCTTGATGCTATCCTGAGCTAAAATGGCAGCAGGTCCACCAATGCTTCCTAAATAAAAACCACCATGCTTTTTGCATGCGTCTGTTACTTGTTGGCTGCGATTACCTTTTGCGATCATAATCAAGCTGCCACCGTTTTCCTGAAACAGATCGACGTAAGAGTCCATGCGTCCGGCTGTAGTTGGTCCGAATGATCCGGAAGCCATACCCACGGGTGTTTTGGCAGGACCGGCATAATAAATAGGATGATCCTTTACGTATTGAGGTAGTCCTTCTCCTGAGTCCAGACGTTCTTTCAACTTGGCATGTGCTATGTCGCGGCCAACGATAATTGTACCTGACAACGACAAGCGGGTAGATACCGGATATTTGTCAAGCTCTTTCAGAATATCAGACATGGGTTGGTTCAGGTTGATTTTAACAGCTTCGCCTTCTCCTGCCTGACGCAATTCTTCCGGAATCAGACGACCCGGATTTTTTTCCATTTTCTCGATCCAGATACCGTCTTTATTGATCTTCGCTTTGATGTTACGGTCTGCAGAGCAGGAAACGCCCATTCCAACCGGACAGGAAGCTCCATGACGAGGCAAGCGGATGATACGAATATCGTGTGCAAAATATTTACCTCCGAATTGAGCGCCAAGACCTATATTGTGGGCCTCTTCCAATACTTGTTTTTCCAGTTCGATGTCGCGGAATGCCTGTCCGCCTTCATTTCCTGTTGTGGGCAGGCTGTCATAATAATGAGCAGAAGCCAATTTGACTGTTTTCAGGTTGGTTTCAGCCGATGTTCCACCGATTACGAAAGCAATGTGATAGGGAGGGCAAGCGGCTGTACCCAGTGACTTCATCTTTTCTACAAGGAAAGGCACCAATGTGGTCGGATTCAATAATGCTTTAGTCTCCTGATATAAGTAAGTCTTATTAGCGGAACCCCCGCCTTTTGCTACGCAAAGAAACTTATACTCATCTCCTTTCGTTGCGTACAAGTCAATCTGAGCAGGCAGATTGCATCCGGTATTGATCTCTTTATACATATCCAAAGGAACATTCTGTGAATAGCGGAGATTTTCCTCTGTATAGGTTTTGTAAACGCCCTTGGACAAGGCTTCTTCATCACATCCGGTAGTCCAGACCTGTTGTCCCTTTTTCCCGACGATGATTGCTGTTCCCGTGTCTTGACAGAAAGGGAGTTTGCCTTTGGATGATACTTCCGCGTTACGCAGAAATGTCAATGCCACGAACTTATCGTTGTCACTGGCTTCCGGGTCTGCCAATATCTTGGCTACTTGCTCCTGATGATCCGGGCGCAGGTAGAAAGAAACATCGTAAAAAGCAGCGTTTGCCAATTTTGTCAGCGCTTCGGGTTCTACTTTAAGGATGGTTTTGCCATCAAACTCTACAGTAGACACGTGTTCTTTTGTAAGCAAATAGTACTCAGTGTTATCAGGTCCCATTGGGAAAGGCTCCTGATACTTAAAAGGAGGTGTTGCCATATCGCTATATCTTTAATTAGTTAATAATGCTCTCTTAAGAATAAAAGACGAACAAATTTACTTATTATTTTGCATAAAGCATAAACACAATCCAAAAGTCTTTTGCAGACGGCTAAGTATCCGACTAAGGCTTTTTTATGCTTTGTTTTTACCCTATTTTAAAAATTAATGGACGAGATGTGGTGATACAGAAAAAGAATAGTTTATTTTTGTGTTTATGGATATAAGGCGTTTCATGTTTGGTCTGATACTATTTTTGGCTTTTGGTCTTACTTGCACATTGAAAGCACAGATAAGCCATGGAGGCAGACCGCTTCCGTACGCTGCGCTCAAGTCGGCAAGCAATACTTTTTTTCAGGAAATGCCTTCTTTCGATATCGACGCCGAGAAAAGGATTGACTCCTTGGAGCAGAACGGTCTGCGGGGCGGTTTTCGGTTTGCCTACAAATTCATGACGGATTTTACTCCGGCAAATTCCGGTTATTCTTTTACGCTGGCTGACGGAACGAAAGTCTGGAGACTTGGAATTCGTTCTGCTAATGCCTATTCAATCAATATTCTTTTTTCAGAATATGAACTGCCGGAGGGAGCTAAGCTATTTCTTTATTCGCCGGATCAAAGCCAGCTGTTGGGCGCGTTCAATCAGTTGAACAACTCAGAGTTCGGTTTGTTGCCCATATCTCCGATATATGGGGATGAACTGATCGTAGAATATCAGGAACCACCGGGAGCTGATTTTGCCGGACGTCTTAGGATAGGAGAGGTCAACCACGGCTATCGTAATCTTCGTGGAATAGAACCGGAGGATAGCAGACCGGCCTTTGCCTGTATGCCTCCAGTTGTGTGCCGGACAGATACGACCGATAAGTACGATGAAGTGATAAGAAGTGTTGTTCTATTGGTTATAGACGGAACATTCCTTTGTAGCGGAACCTTAGTCAATAACACGAGTCAGGATAAAACGCCTTATTTGTTAACAGCATCACATTGTCTGAATAACCAATTTAAAGTGTCTAATCCGGATTATGCCAAAGTGGCAAGCACCATTGTCAGTTTCTTCAACTATGAAAGTCCTTTTTGTGATCCGATATTAAGAGGATCTGAAGAATTATCTATGGCGTCTGCCCGGTTTTATGCCGTCAACGAAAAGACCGATATGGCATTATTGGCTTTAATGGATGTTCCGCCTGTTTATTACCGTCCTTATTACGCAGGATGGAATATAGCGCAAACCCACGCTGCTCCTTATGAAAACATTCATCATCCGTGGGGAAGCGTGAAGCGAATAAACACTTGTTCAACAAAGCTTGAATTGAGATCTTATGATGATATTCCTATGTTTAAAAAAAACGCTTTCTGGCATGTGGAAAAATGGGAAACAGGAAGTACTGCCGGAGGTTCGTCCGGCTCACCTCTGCTTGATAACGAAAACAGGGTGATTGGGGCATTGACCGGCGGACAGTCAACCTGTAACGTGCCCAGGAACGATCTTTTCTATGCGTTGCATACGAGTTGGACTTCAGGAGGAACCAATGACGAAAATCTGAAACCCTGGCTTGATCCTTCCGACACCGGAGCGGTAGCATGTAAAGGCTTGGACCCTTATGAGACCGACCGGGCAATAAAACTAAGCAACATCCTGAAAAGCGGTAACAGAGAACTTTCAGAGGTAACCACCTTGCCTTTACCCGAAACCGGCGATCAGTTTGGCGTCAACTCGCTGCAAACTACGGAATATGCCGAATCTTACATTATTAATGGAGATGCCACATTATTCGGAGCTTACTTTATTACTCCACCAATCCAAAACTACACCAGCCTGGCTGTTGAAGTCAACGTATATAATACTTCCGTCAGCAATTCTCCGGGTGAAATCTTATACACGACAAATTTTGCTCCGACCTATACGAACAAGCAAATCATAAACGACAACTTTCAGGAAACGCCGAAACAGATGAACAGGGCTCAGGAAAGTTTTATCAGATTTGACACGCCGGTGAATGTTTCCGGTCAATTTTTTATAGGATATAAAATCTCGGCATCCGAAAAGGATTTATTTACCGTTTATAACCTTCCGGCCAATGCAACTACACAAAACACCGTCTGGATTAAGTATCAGAATAATTGGATTGCCAACACGATGCACCCCGTAAATCCGTTTCAATCATCTCTTTTTATCAATCCTGTTATACAGCAACAGACTATCCCGATAGCGAATGAAGAAATATCCGATTCAAAAATAAAAATACAGACTGATCGCGAAGCAAAAAAAATAACCGTTCATCTCCCCCCGGAAATAAAAAGAGCAAGTTATGAACTTTTTTCCATCGACGGACGGATGATACGAACCGGGAAATTTTCGGAAGACTTGAATTACATTTATTTGCAACAAACAGGAGTCTTTATTCTGGGATTGTATTTTGACAATGGAGAACAAGTAGCAAAGCTCGTTTTGTAATGCTTTTTGATTCTGAAATCACCTTGTACTTCTAAACATATCTTTACGACAAAGTTTTTTGCCATATCTTCTTTATTCATAACGAAAAAATATATAGTTTTGCATGTATTGGCTATAGGGATTGAATAGAAGTGGAATAAATAAATAATAACTTTTTAAAACTTACATCAGATTATGAACAAAAAGTATTTACTGCCTTTCTTGGTATTGGCTGCGATTGTAACCTTTTCTTCTTGTTCTAACAAGTTGAAACCGTTGGCGCAAGAGTACATTAAAGCTGAACCGCAGCCGTTAGAGGCTATTGGCGGTCAGGTGCCTGTGACGATTAACGCAACATTCCCTGCCAAATGGTTTAACAAAAAAGCCGTTGTCACAGTAACTCCGGTTCTTCGTTATGCCGGTGGAGAAGCATGGGGGACTGCGTATACGTTCCAGGGCGAAAAAGTAGCAGGAAATAATCAGGTTATTCCTCAGAAAGAAGGAGCAAATGTAACCATGAAGTCTTCTTTTACTTACAAACCTGAAATGAAAAAGTCTGAATTGTATCTTACTTTTGATGCTAAAATCAAAAACAAGACAATCAAACTTCCGGATGTGAAAATCGGCGATGGTGTTGTTGCTACCTCAGAATTAGCCAATGCCGCTTCTGCCACTCCTGCTATTGGCGCAGACAAATTCCAACGAATCATCAAAGAAGCTCACAGCGCGAACATCATGTTCCTTATCCAACAGGCTGAACTTCGTTCAAAAGAACTTTCAAAACAAGAAATCAGCGAATGGAAAGACCTTGTTAAAAACGCTGACGAAGCTCCGAACCAGAACGTAGCGATCGAAATCTCTGCTTACGCATCTCCTGACGGTGGTGTAAAATTGAATACAGGTCTTGCAGAAAGACGTGAAAGCAATACATCAAACTTCCTGAACAGAGAATTGAAAAAACAAAAAGTAGATGTTCCTGTTGACGCACGTTATACTGCACAAGACTGGGAAGGCTTCCAGGAATTAGTTTCCAAATCAAACATTCAGGATAAAGACCTTGTTCTTCGTGTTCTTTCCATGTATCAGGATCCGGAACAACGTGAAAATGAAATCAAAAACATTTCGGCTGTATTCAGCACTTTGGCAGAAGAAATTCTTCCTCAATTGCGTCGTTCTCGTTTAACTGCAAACATCGAAATCATTGGTAAGTCTGACGACGAAATCAGCGCTTTGGTAAAAAGCAACCCAAGAGAACTGAATGTAGAAGAAATCCTTTATGCTGCTACGTTGACAAATAATGACGGCGAAAAAGAATCAATCTATAAAAAAGCAAGCGAATTGTATGCTAACGATTTCCGTACTTGGAACAATATCGGTATGCAACGTTTCAAAGCCGGTGATTTAGCAAAAGCAGAAGAAATGTTCAACAAAGCGAACACTGTAAAAGCTAATCCCGAATCCAATATGAACTTAGGTTTGATCGCTTTAACTAAAGGTGATAGAGCAAAAGCAGAACAGCTATTCGGTAACGCTTCAGGCGTGAACGAATTAAGCGAAGCTTTAGGCGTTCTTTACCTGAAACAAGGAGAATATGCAAAAGCAGTAAACTCTTTCGGTTCTATCAAAAGTAACAATGCCGCTTTAGCACAGATCTTAGTGAAAGATTACAGCAAAGCTCAGCAAACTTTAGGTGCGATTACCAATGCTGACGCAACAACAGATTATCTGAAAGCAGTTGTAGCATCACGTACTAACAACTCAAGCGAAGTAATCAACAACCTGAGATCAGCTATCGCTAAAGATCGCTCTTTAGCTAAAGAAGCTGCTACAGACTTGGAATTTGCAAAATATGTTACTAACGCAGATTTCTCAAGCTTAGTAAAATAAGATATTCTATTAGATAAAAAACCCGGCATCTCCAGAAAAAGATGCACTCCTCCGAATCCTCCGGCGGTCTCGTGCAAA
>DAIPZX010000003.1:0-27791 GCA_036781995.1 Massilibacteroides sp.
TTTTCAAAATCAACATCCGAATCGTTTATTCCAATCAATTCAGACCGCCTGATTCCGGTATCATACAATAGTTCAAGCACCAACCTGTCGCGTATCCCCTCGAAATCCTGCCCGAACTGATCTCCATCCAAAATAGCTTCCATCTCCTTCTCTCTAACGAAATAAGGCAACGGCTTTTTCTTCTTCGGACCGTTCATCAGGCGGATCGGACTGGCTAAGACAATTTGTTGTCTGACAAGAAATTTAAAAAAAGACTTCAAAGAACTTAATTTGCGATTTACTGTGGCAGAGGATTTGTTCGCATTCATCAAAAACACAATCCAGCCTCTCACCATATCAGAGTCAATCCCACGAGGGTCGAACTCTTCATTCAATTCTTTCTCGACATACACTTTGAACTGTGATAAATCTTCTCGATACGCGTTTATCGTATATTCGGAATAAGCACGTTCAAAATTAAGATAATCTAAAAATGAATCGATCCACATATTCGTACAAAATCAATCTTTTTCTCTGCTACGAATATATGAATTAAATACAAAAAAACAAAATCAAAAACAGAGAAAATCAATCTTCCTGCTGTTGTAAATGCTGTACATAAACAGCACGCATTTTCATCTTTCTTTTTTCAATAGAAGGTTTGATAAAAGCCTGACGGCCTCTCAATTCTTTAACAACACCTGTTTTTTCGAATTTTCTTTTAAATTTCTTAAGAGCTCTTTCGATGTTCTCTCCTTCTTTCAATGGAACTACAATCATAATTAATTTATTATTTTATTTTAAATATAGTCTAAAATGGGCAGCAAAATTACGGATTGTTTCCTTATTACCAAAACTTTCCGCAATTTATTCTCACATTAATTTATCCACACAGAGATACAACACCGGGATTACAGAGTTCGATATCGGTTACAACACACAAGTTTTGTCTGTTAGTGCGATAAGTCAGTTTACAAATTTAGCCCACCAACCCCGCTAAAAACAACGTAAAATCAGTAATGTCCTCGTTTACGCCAGCTTGTTCCAATGCAGCCATATATTCCCGACGTTTTTCTACTGGAATGACTGTCCAATTATAACCACCCGGTCATCAGCTATGAACAGAACAAATTGTGCCGGTCAGCATCACTATGAATTCGGAAAAACATAAGTATGAATTCGAAAATTCATACTTATGTTTTTCCGAATTCATACTTATGTTTTTTTGCGCCCTAAATATGCATTGATTTTCATAGACCTAAAAAGAGGGGTAAAATCACTCCCAAATCGAGAAAAAACACAATCGATGTTGATAAATACTTTTTCACCAATCATGGGTATGTTGCCCGTAATCTACCCCGGTAATACCGCATTTCTGAAAAATGTCTATCTTTACAGATTCAAAAAAAAGATGAACGGGTAAAGGTTATGGCAAAAGAAAATAATATCCTTATTAAAGGAGCCAGAATTAACAATCTTAAAAATATTGATGTAGAGATACCCAGAAATAAGCTGGTGGTTATCACCGGACTTTCGGGTAGTGGCAAATCATCTTTAGCTTTCGACACGCTTTATGCCGAAGGGCAACGGCGCTATGTAGAAAGTCTTTCTTCCTATGCCCGGCAATTTCTCGGCAGGATGAGCAAACCGGAGTGTGATTATATTAAAGGTATCCCGCCCGCCATAGCCATCGAACAAAAGGTAAACACACGCAACCCCCGCTCTACCGTAGGAACGTCTACAGAAATATATGAATACCTCCGCCTGCTTTATGCCCGCATCGGGAAAACGTTTTCTCCTGTTTCGGGCGTTGAAGTAAAAAAACACCAGGTCAGCGATATCCGCAATGAAGTGCTATCCTTTCCTGATAAAACACGTTTTGCTGTTTTTGCTCCCGTGATTCTGCCGGAAGGTCGTTCTACTAAAGAACAATTGGAGATTTTACAAAAAGAAGGATATAGCCGTTTATTGGTTAATGAAACGGCTTATCGCATTCAGGAAGTATTGGATAATGCTTCTCTCCTTGCTGAAAAAGAACTTGAATTAGTGATTGACCGTCTGATGATATCTGATGATAAAACACTCAAAAGCCGGTTGGCAGATTCGGTAGAGACAGCTTTCTTTGAAGGGCATGGCGCTTGTCGCATACGGATCTATACAGAAAAGGAAACCTTGGTTAAAGATTATTCAAAAAAATTTGAAGCAGACGGAATAACGTTCATGGAACCAACAGATATGATGTTTAGCTTCAACAATCCGTTAGGCGCCTGTCCGAAATGCGAGGGTTATGGCAAGGTGCTGGGGATTGACGAAGATCTGGTGATTCCGGATAAAGGACTTGCCGTTTTTGAGGGTGCTGTGGTTTGTTGGAAAGGAGAAGTGATGGGTGAGTGGCTGAAAGAATTTGTCAAATCGGCAACCGATTTTCCGATCCATCGGCCTTATTATGCCCTTTCGGAGGAAGAAAAGGAACTGCTTTGGAATGGCTCCAAGAAGATTCATGGCATATACGATTTTTTTAAATTCGTAGAAGAAAATCAATACAAAATACAATACCGCGTAATGCTGGCACGGTATCGGGGAAAGACCATCTGCCCGATGTGCAAAGGCAGCCGCCTGAAACCGGAAGCTCTCTATGTAAAGGTTGGGGGGCAAAATATTGCTCAATTAGTGACACGTCCTGTGACGGAAGTAAAAGTTTTTTTCGACCAACTGGAATTAAGTGAAACCGATGCTGCCATTGCCAAACGCTTACTTACAGAAATCAACAGCCGCCTGCAATTTCTTATTGATGTAGGACTGGGTTACCTGACGCTGGATCGTCTGTCTTCTTCTCTTTCGGGCGGAGAAAGTCAGCGTATTAATCTGGCCACTTCACTTGGGAGCAGCCTTGTTGGTTCTTTATACATACTTGACGAGCCCAGCATAGGTCTGCATTCAAGGGATACGGATTTATTAATCAAGGTGCTTCGCCAATTACAAACATTAGGCAATACGGTTATCATCGTAGAGCATGACGAAGAAATCATCCGCGCCGCCGATTACATCATAGATATCGGTCCAAAGGCGGGTCGCTTAGGTGGCGAGGTGGTTTATCAGGGAGATGTAAACAACCTGCAAAAAGACAGTAACAGCTATACCGTTAAATATCTCACGGGTGAAGATCGTATAGATCTACCGCTATATCGTCGCCCATGGAATAATTATATCGAAGTAAAAGGCGCCCGCAAAAATAACCTGCAAGGGGTTAACGTCAAATTTCCATTAAACTGCATGACGGTAGTTACAGGAGTCAGCGGATCAGGCAAGAGCACCTTAGTCCGGGATATCTTTTACACCGGTGTAAAAAACGCAGTCGAAGGCAATGAACGTACAAGCGCTGACTGCTCTGCGATCGAGGGCGATCTTAAGTTAATTAAGCAGGTTGAGTTTGTTGATCAGAATTCTATCGGTAAGAGTTCGCGTTCTAATCCGGTTACCTATATAGGAGCTTACGATGAAATCCGGAAATTATACGCCGAACAGGCATTATCCAAACAGATGAACTTCACGCCGGCTTTCTGTTCTTTTAACAAAGAAGGAGGTCGTTGTGAAGAATGTAAAGGAGAAGGAAGAATTACCGTAGAAATGCAGTTTATGGCAGACATTACGTTAATCTGCGAGGCTTGTCACGGCAAACGTTTCCGTCCGGATTTGTTAGAAGTCGAATACCGGGGAGCCAATATTTTCGATGTATTAGAGATGACCATCAATCAGGCCATTGAATTTTTCGGAGTAAAAACAGGCAGTCAGGAAAAGAAAATAGTCAAAAAACTTAAACCATTACAAGACGTAGGCTTAGGTTATCTGAAATTAGGACAAACCTCTTCTACCCTTTCAGGCGGAGAAAACCAGCGTGTTAAGCTTGCGTATTATTTAGGACAGGAAAAACAGCAGCCCACTTTATTCATTTTTGACGAACCAACTACGGGACTTCACTTTCATGATATAAAAACATTATTGAAAGCCTTCAGTGCTTTGCTTGAGAACGGGCATTCCATCGTCATCATAGAACATAACATGGATGTGATCAAATGTGCCGATTATATCATCGACCTGGGACCGGAGGGTGGAAAAGCGGGAGGAAATTTAGTCTGCGCAGGCACGCCGGAAGAACTAATTAAATGTCCGGAGTCTTACACCGGACATTTTCTGAAAGAAAAATTAGGATAAAAGCACCTGTCAGGATTTAGGCATTTTATCCTCATTTTCCTTTTTCCATTGATCTCTTATTTTGAGTCTTCTGATTTGAATGATCCGAAGGACAACTGTAATAAAGGCTGTACCTCCCAATGCTATAAAATAGCTGGAATATTCTATCAGGGGATTCTTCCCCGGCCAATAAAGCACTCCCATAACTATGATATAAATACACAGGAGAGCCGTAGTTATATTTACCTTCTTCATATCTAATACTATTTTACGACTCAAAGATACGTGTTTCCTTCTATTCTCCTATCGGATAAATTTGTATTCCTTTCGTCCGTTTTGCGTTTGCAGAAGCAAAACATAAAACCCCGGTTGTTCAGGCAAGGCTATTTGTCCGGATTCTCCTGCAGCAAACCTTGTTGTCGAAACCTGCCTTCCTGCTGCATCAAAGATGGTTGTGCTTCCATTTTCCGGCGCTTTTGTGATTAAGAAAGCAGTTCTTCCCATCTGATAATATCTGTTATCGAATAAAGGAATGTTATTTGTTGGAGCATTGGCTGTCGGTTCATACTTTATAACACGCAAAGGAAGCATCCCAGACAAAGCCGTGCTTTTCTCTTCGTCTTCCGTCAAACCTACAGACAGCGTAACACTTTGTCTGGCTTTTAAGAAAAAGGCAGAATAGGGAGGTAAAGTATAATTTCCGTCAAGTGGTATAGCCGTATAATTTTCTCCATTAAAAACATAGACGTATCCATCCAGATCAGAATGCTCCAATTCCCGGATATGCAATGATGCAGGCAGAGGATTTCCACACAGATACCACCCTCCATCACCGGAATTTTCATCTACCGTATAGGGTATATCAATGTCGATTTGCCCGCTTCTCCCAAATGTAGCCGGAATTGCTCCGGCACGGGATGTAAAACGAATAGTCGTCTTACTTGCTTGTGCATCAACGGCCAATAAATAGCCCTTATTTTTTTTAAAGACAGGGACGTTTCCACTTCCCGCAGCTTCGTCCAACACATCCCAATTACTGCGAGTCGTCTGCCCGTTGTTTCTTAATTCTCCATTATAAGACAGAGCATAAATGAAATTTCCTCCATCATTAGGAGCTTCATCTTTCAATGTGAAATCGGGATCTATGCCATCGGCGTAAACATCAAATGGGAACGATATAAAATACCAAACTCCTTTTTCCGGAAAGGTCCGGCTAAGATTCATTTTCCCATTTAGCAGAAACTCTCCTTCATTTTGAATCCGGGAGGATGCTTCATAAACATTCATCTCTTCCAGACTGAATAGTTTCTCTTTCTCTATTTTTAAAATTCCGCTAAGATCAACCAGATCACAGTGCGTATCGGCAGTAATGGAGACGTCTCCCTTGACTAAGGCATGCCTATGCCGTTCGGCCGGTAAATCAGACCAGGCAGTTGTATCATTCCATGAACTTTTCCCACGAAAAAGGCTATAACGAGGTATATTCCCCAACAAGTAGACACTGTCAATACAATAATAACCATTCTTTGTATTGGAAGCCGGGGGCTCAACATTAAGACTCAGACTACGCAAGGGTCTATTTCTTATATTTGTATGGAGCATATCCAGACCGAAATTATCGCTGGTTACCTTTACCAGAACAATAGAGTCTGTTTTTTCGTCTTCATAGAGAACAATATTCAGGTTTTCGCCCTTCGATAAATTCTTGCCTCCGCGAGCCACTCCTCCTGTTATAGATTGATGCTGTGGTGAATAAAACCCGGAAAAGAAAAGATCACTCCCGAGTTCGATCTTCAACAATTTACCCCCGCTGGTCTTTGATATTCCGGAGGCTGAAGCATCGATTATTGTATTTTCGCCACTCGTTGTATAAGACCAGTTGTCTGATATACGATTTTCAAATTGTTGCATCCGGAAAGTATCACTCACAAGTACTCCTTTATTTGCAACGATAAAGGATTCCCACTGATCAGGAGAAACAGTTTGAGACCGGAGAGAAGGAGATACCACACTAAACATTGGCATACAGGCCAATACTGTAATAATTTTCTTCATATTTAGGTTCTTGTTATTAATTTGAACGCGCAAATATAATAAAAATACATTGAATTACAGAAATGTCGCCACTTCTTTAGGAGACCAGGTCTCCAACTACGGCACTCACCTCTGCGATTAAGTCTTTGGATGCTATATGAATTTGCAATCCTCTCATCCCGGCACTTACGTAAATACGGGCATAAGTGAGGCAAGTTTCATGTATATAGGTTGGAAAATGTTTTTTCATACCGACAGGGCTACAGGCTCCCCGTATATAGCCGGTGGTAGAAAGTAAATCTTTCATCGGAATCATGTCACAGTTTTTATTTCCGGATATTTTCGCGGCCTTCTTCAGGTCTAATTCTTCTGCTCCCGGAATAACACATACGAAATAGCCGGACTTATCTCCCTTTAGCACCAATGTTTTAAACACCTGTTCTACCGGTTCATTCAATTGTTCGGCAACATGCGTAGCACTCAGGTCTGATTCATCTACTTCGTAAGGTATCAACTCATAAGCAATCTTTGCCTTATCCAATAAGCGGGCGGCGTTAGTCTTTGTTATTTTCATTCTTTCAACATAAAAGTCTCGCTAAAATAAATATTTTAGAGGTTGCCTGAAAGTTTTTCTTCCAAAAGTGTAACTAATTTTCAATTTGGTTCGTCTTACTAATAAACAAATCATTCAAACTATTAAAATACATACAAAATGAAAATGAAAGGAATAGCTTTAGCTTTGTGCTTATTTTGCGTTTTATCTGTAAACGCGGCAACAATTAAAGGAAACGGAAATGTGATCACAAAAGAAATCAGCATAAGTGATTTTGACATCATCGAAACAGGAGGCAATATTTCTTTTGATAGCAAGGGACTGAGTTTCAAAAAGAAAGATGGTCACACTCTCAACTACAGCCAACAAAACGGGAAAAGCACATTGAGCATTACGATAGATGAAAATCTTTTCCCTTATTTAGACATTCAATCATCTAACAGAAAACTTTCCATCAAATCGACAAACCGGGATAAACTCCATCCTACAAAATTTACAATAAAGGCTTCGTCTAAGGATCTACAGAAAATAAGCCTGTCCGGAAGCATGAATTTCATTGTGGAAACACCCTTAAAATCTGATTATCTGGCTATATCCGTTAGTGGGGCCGGAGATGTTATCCTGGATAAACGAGCCGATATAAATTCAATGGTAATTACAATCAGTGGAGCCGGAGACGTAAAGGCATCCAATCTTTACTGTAAAGAATTTGAAAGCAAAGTTTCAGGAGCAGGAGATATCAACCTGAAAGGAGAAGCAGAGAATGCCAGATTCTCTGTTTCAGGAGCAGGGGATGTTTCGGCTTATGAGTTCAAGGCTGAAGATGTTTCCGCATCTGTATCCGGGGCCGGAGACGTTAAAGTATATGCAAACAGAACACTGGATGCATCTGTTTCAGGGATAGGCGATATCAGCTACAAAGGAAACCCAGAAGTAAAATCAAAGAAATCAGGTATGGGTTCTATTAGAAAGAGATAAAAAAAAACAGTTCTGTTGTAACCTTTTTCTATCTTCGTTTGTCCAACTAATAAGAACAACAACTATAAAAACAAATTATTATGAGAACAAATATTACCGCATCAATCTGTTTGCTTTTAATTCTGTCATTCACAGGTTGTATGCCAATGCGAACGATAAAGGGAGATGGAAATGTTATTACAAAAAAGATTGAGATAACTGATTTTAATGAGTTTTCGGGAAAAGGGGGAAAAATGGTTGTCAATTATCAACAGTCTGCCGAAAAACCGGAACTGACCATTGTTACGGATCAGAACATCTTCGATATTTACATCTTCGAAGTTAAAAACGGAGAGTTGAAAATTAAGCCTCAAAAGAAATATGAAAGGATGTACCGTATCATCCCGACAGAATTTACAATTACCGCCAATTCTTCAGCAATCAGCAGATTCAATTTAGCAGGCGATGCTCAACTGTACGTAAATAGTCCTTTAACTTCTGTAGAAAATCTGGAAATCAATATTGCCGGAAGCGGAAAGGCTAATTTCCCGGAACGTGTAGAGATAGAAAGTATTAAAGCCGATATCGCCGGAAGCGGAACAATCAATGCAGCCGAAATTATCTGTTCTGACTATAAAGCCGATATTGCAGGAAGCGGTACGCTGATATTGGGAGGTGAGGTCAATAAGGTAAAACTGTCTATCGCGGGAAGCGGAGAAGTGAGAGCTTTCGATTTGCAAGCCAAAGAATTATCCAGCTCAATCGCGGGAAGCGGTAACATTGAAATGAGCGTAAGCGATAAGATTGATGTTGATATAGCCGGTAGCGGAAAGGTACGCTATAAAGGCTCTCCGAGTAGTGTGACCAAGAGTGTTGCCGGAGCCGGCTCCGTAAAGCAAGTTGACTGATTAAAGCCAGCCTTCCTTTTGATACCATTCAATAGCTTCCTCCAATCCTTTGCGTAAAGGATATTCAGGAATAAAACCCAAGTCATCCCGAAGCGCCGTAACGTCACAAATCCAGTTACGCTGCTTCAGGATGATGTATTTATCTGTATTAAGCGTCATACTCCTGCCTAACAGTTTCCCGATTGCTTCAGAACAAATACAAGCCAGATGCACAACAGGTAGCGGAATCCTCCCCCGCAACACCCGTCTCTTCTTTAATATTTCCTGTATCATTTTAGCAAAAGACTCGTCTGTATGGACATCTCCGTCTGCCACAAAATACTGTTTGTTTTGTATTGCTTCATTCTCTAACGCAAGAAAGGCTGCACGGGCAAGGTCTTTCACATAGATAAAAGTGATCCGCTGCGGAATACTTCCCGCGGCAAAGTCGATGCCCGATTGCACACTTTTAATTTCCATAAAATAATCCTTCTCGCCCGGACCATAAACACCTGTGGGACGAAGAATCACATAAGGGAAACAGACTTGTGAGCGAATAAAATTTTCCGCCTCCAGTTTACTCTTTCCATAAGCCGTATCCGGAGATTGCGGATCGTCCAAACGGATCGGACGGAAGGTTACCTCATCTCCTTTGCCATAACTGCTGAGACTGCTCATCAGCAAAAACTTTTTCAGCGTATGACCGGAAGCATGAAGCGCCTCAACCAAACGTCTTGTATAAAGCGCGTTTACACGATAGAAGTCTTCTTTATTAAGCGTTTTGGTCAGTCCCGCATTGTGTAGGGCAAAATCAAAAGTCCCGTGCTGCTCCAGTACATCTTTCAACTGAACGGTCAGCGCAGAAACATCATTATAACTAAGATCAATAAAATGAATACGCTCATCCCGGAGATTAGAACGGTCACTGTGCTTACGAACGCCGGCCCATACTTCATAGCCTCTGCTTAACGCTTCTTTTACCAGGAAACCGCCGATAAATCCACTGGCTCCGGTTATGAGGATTCTCATATCTATTCTTTTTTATCTTTGACGTAAAACGTATAATAATACCAAAGCAAACCTATCCAGTTAAGAATCAAAACCGTAATGATCCACAACATTTTTTGTCCACGGGAGATAAACGGATTCTGAGACACAGCCTTAACTCCAAACAAAAGAACGGCAACCCAGACTATAAATCCGAATTCAGGTAGCCCTATCATACAGAATACATTCAACAACATCATGGGTTAGTTTGCTATATTAATGTTCGTGTTTTTTTAACACTCGATGAGGCAGATCACCGTGTCCTACAATTTCAATCGGACAGTTATATACATGTGTCAGCCAATCTTCTGTTACATCACTGCCCGGGTGGTAATGCAGTGTTTCATTCATGCAAGCTATATTTTTCACCATACTGACCACCGTGCCAATATCATGAGAAACCAGCACAATAGCACTCGCCTTGTTTATTTCCTGCAACAGATCATAGAAATGTGATTCAAACCGTTTGTCGACATACGAATTCGGTTCGTCCAGAATCAACACCTGTGGGCAAGACACAATAGCTCGTCCTAACAAGACCCGTTGCAATTGCCCTCCGGAAAGTTCTCCGATCGGGCGGTCGGGAAAATCTTTCACTCCCATTTGCTCCAAAACACCATCAATTCTCTTTTCCTGTTCTTTTGTATAGGAACGAAACAAAGGCTTCTGATCAGCCAATCCGGAAGCAACCACTTCCCATACCGAAATAGGGAACTTCCTATCTATATTATTGATCTGAGGAAGATAACCTATCTTAAGAGAAGAAACAGAGCGGTTGTCTTTATAATAAGTAATGCTTCCGGAAGCCGGAGGCAACAAGCCGAGCATTACTTTGAGCAGCGTGGTCTTCCCTCCTCCGTTAGGCCCGATAATTCCCAGAAAGTCGTCTTTATAAACATCGAGCGAAACATCACGCAGCACGGTTTTGGTACCGTAAGCAGCCGATACATCTTTTATTTCAATTAGTTTCTCCATTAGCCAACGACTGAGCGATATGCATCATTTCTTTTTTCCAGTCATAATCCAGCGGATTAATTACGACCAACTTACAACTTGTTTCCTTCGCAACAAGCTCCGCGTTTTTTTGATCAAATTCTTGTTGGATAAACACTACCTTCGCCCCTGATTCCTTAGCGGTATCAATCAGTCTCTTTAATTGAGCAGGCGAGGGTTCCTTGCCCTCCATTTCTATACTGAGTTGCGTCAGGTTGTATTCTCTTGAAAAATAAGTCAGCGCCGGATGATAGATAATAAACGCACGGTTGGTCAATGGTGTCAAAAGATGGTATATATCCTGTTCCACCTGTTCAATTTCGTCCATTAAGTGGTTGTAGTTATTCCAATAATACTGCGTGTTTTCTTTATCCAGTGCGATAAAAGCGTTCAACGTATTCCATGCTATCTGTTTAGCTCCGTTAATCGAACTCCAGGTGTGCGGATCAACACCATAATGAACATGTGCGCCTTCTTCGCCATGGTGGCTATGGTCATGATCGTGATCATGATCATGCTCCTCTGAATTATCAATCAGGTCCATGCCTTCCGACAGATCAAAAATTTCCATCGCCTCGTTGTCCTCTATTATTTTAGAGATCCAAACCTCTTCAAATCCAAGATGCCCGATTTGCAGATAAGCTTTACTCCTGCCAACCTGCATCATTTGTTGGGGAGTCGGGTCATACACTTCCGGATTTTGCCCTGTGGGTACCACCGTATTGATCGTAAACTTATCTCCTGCTATTTTTTCTGCGAAATAACGCTGCGGCTCAATCGAAACAGAAATTAAACGATCGTCTGTTTGCTTACTTCCGCATGAATTCAGCACTAACGCCAATAGTGCAATCAATATACTAAACCGTTTCATTTATACCCTTGTTTCATTTATAAATACAAAGATAATCTTTTCGGAACAACTGATTTATTTCCGTTTATAAAATATCGGTTAACGGGAGGTGAAAACGGGTGTTTACTGTGCCAGGGAGAAACGAACTGTTATGCCGTAATTCGAATTGGATGTTGGGAAGGAAGCGTTGGATACTAACGGTTCGTTGATCTGCAAATCATAGAATGCACGTAAAGTAAGCGAGCGACTCAAGCCGTAATCTGCTGAGAACTGCAAGGTCTTCGCCACATTGCCGGAGGTGGGTTGCGTAAGTCCATCATCGATCTTGCGGATCAAGGATTGCATCCGGCGATGTGAGAAGTCAACACGAACAGTCAGATCGTTGCTAAAATCTTCCGATTTCTTCATTCCCAGCACTTTGTTGAATTCGGTTAGTTTATAACCGGCACCGATTATGATCTCGTTGGTTAAAGCTTCCACCAACTGATAGGATGAGATATTGAGGTTAAGACTTCGTCTTTTCCGGTATTCTATTCTTGATGTGATATTATTCAGCAAGGTGGCATCCACACCGAAAAGAGGATTAAAACCTTCCGAGATATTCACAGACGAGATAGAATAGGGAGAAGAAGGCAACCCATTGACAAAGCCCAGTCCGTTACCTGCCGCCTCCCATTGCAAGAAAGAGGTATAAGACCCTACGTTATAAGACGACTGGTATTGGTGGTTCAACACCACGCTCTTGAAATGATCCTTTATGAAGGGCAGACGAATCAATCCGTCATACGATATCTTCCAGTTCGGGCGCAGACGGGACAATGCAGGAAACGGACTAAGTCCTATCTTTGATGCGCTCTGTCCGGTATAGGCCGCCAGAAATGCCGGGATCAAAACATCGGATGAATTCCGGCTGATCTTCGGTGAGTTAGGAGAAGCATTTTCATAACTATTGTCTATACGGGAAGCGATTATTTCCCGGTTTGCCCGTAACTGTTCAAAGGCTTTCGAGGTATAGCCGTTTCTTTGATCGCCTATACTCTGAAACGCAGTTCCGAAAGTAATTAACGTCATCGTGTAGTTACCTCCGAAGGTTTCAGGCATTCCGCTCAGCATAAATTTGATATCGGTGGTCTTGGTTTCAACACGGTTGGCATTCAGATCGATCTTCAGTCCGGGGATTGGCTCCAGATTGGCGCGTACGTTTAGTGTAGTGGCACGACTAATCATGGCAGGAGTTATGATAGATTCATCCATCAGCAGCCAGCCTTTGTCTGCCACCTCATCAATATAAGAACGTCTTACGTCGCCGAAAGCAAAACCAAGCCCCGGAGCCATTCCGGCTGTATAGTTCTTTTGTCCAAACATAGCGCCGACTTCCGGTCTGAAACCGGGCAGCATCATACCATCACTCATAGCATATTGGATATTCACCCGGCGAAGCATCATGGCAAAACGAGTCAGATGCTGCGCTGTCTTGAAAATAAAATCTTCCGTAGGCGGAGGTCCCGGCTTGATGGTTAACTTCAGATGAACGGTATCTTTATTGAGGATTCTTATGTTCGCAAAGTCTACCGGTTTAAACTTAATGGCGTATAATTTACCCTTGTCATCTCTTGCCTGCACATGTAGTTTCTTGGTCAGCAAACCATGTTGTACAATTACGCCACTGTCCGGACTCAGGGTTACCTCTCTTTCCAGTTCAACAGGCTTGCGCTGTTCAACCCTTCTTTGCGTATTTGCGCGGACTCCTCCGAATTTCTGGTTTACCTCTCTCAGAAATTTATTTTTATTATACAGATTCAAGAAGTTTAATCCTCCCTGAATATCGATCTGACGTTGGTTCCGAATCGTATTGCCTACTTCTGAAGCATCAATTGTCGTTACACGCTCCCAATTATAAGATGCATTGTAAGAGACCGAACCGGTAGTCCAGTCCAATATCGGAATAAATTGTAACGGTACATTATACGTCGCCATGAAAGTCTGGTCGTATTTCATGGGTGTTCCCAGATCCAGAATACTTTGTATCACTGAGTCTTTCCATACTTTATATTGGTCCGGGTTTAATTGCTTGTTTACCTGCATATAAGGTTCTTCAATACGAGCATTCGTACCCGAGGTAAACGCCATGTTCAGATTATTCGTCAGCGCCCAAGATAAACTGAAAGCCCTGTCCCAATTAAAGTTCTGGCTGAACGAAGCCGGGATATTCGAGTTTTCCACCTGGCTGAGATCACGCAATTGTATCTCGTAATAATTACGGGTCATAGCGGTCTGAAAACTGATATTCGAAGGCAGATAATTGAGAGAGAACTGCTTCAGGAAGCGCGTGTAGCCCTGATTACTATTCATCTTTTCAAACGGACGGAATGGCTTCGCATAAGGCGTATAACTGTAAGCGAAGTTGCCGTTATAATCTTTCGTTGTTTCATAAACAGTCTCCGGATTTCTAAGCTTACTCTCGCGGAAGGAGTAACCGAAAGAAAAGTTTGCCGGATCGTATGGCATGGGTGTTTTACTTTTTATATTTACCCGTACGTTATTAAACGCAATACCTTTGGATATGGCAACATCCTGAGAGAACGACTTAATGGAGTCTTTTTCAGCTTTCGTCTCTACATTATCCAAGGCATCTTTCAGCTTGATATCTTTATCTAACGGGTTATAGTCTGGAGACAAGACTTCTTTTGAATAAGAGTAAAAAACAGGGATACTCACCTGCGCCTTTTCCGGGAAGAACTTACCCAACTCCACATTGGTAGAGACGCTAAACTGTGAAAAATCATCCAATCGGCGTTCGTTGATTGACTGGTCTAACGCTCCAAAGCCTGCTGTTTCGATTCTACCTGCCAGATTCACCGTTCCCAGATCAGAAAGATTGACATTTAAACTCGCGTTAGCTGCCCAACCTCCCGATTCATTGTAATCAGTAAGACGTAGTTCGTTCACCCATATTTCTCCGCTCTTCCGTTCTCCGGACGTATTACGGATTCCGATCATGATTGTCTTTACTTCAGCCAGACTGGGATTTCCTACCACGCTGATTGTATTACGGGTATTATCCGGGTCATTGCTTGAAAAGATTTGCTGATAGCTTACTCCTTCCCTGCCTTCCCGTCTGGCTTTATTCCGTTCTAATTTCAGATTGGTCAAGACTTCCAGATTAAAGTTCAGCATATTATTTTCCGGCCATATCATATCGGCTTGTGTCGAGTTATGCGGGGTTAGCTGTAAAGGCACCTCGTATTCATAATAGTTATTCTTATAATCCGAACCTAACCGAAGGAACACGGTAAAATCACCACTTTGCAGGTTGGTCTGATTCCCGATCAAAGCCTCCGCATGTGTAAATAGTTGCATCCGTTTATACTGGCGCAAATCGTAATTTGTATTTTTATATACGGCACGCGCATCTTGCGAAGCCAGGTCTGTTACTTTAAGCGATAAAGACTGCTCGTTTTGAAGCTGTATCTGAGGCTGACCCGGGTCGTGGGCACGGGTAACTCCCGGAGGCAATACATAATTGACCGGTTCTTTACGTCCGTTTTCTTCAATATTAACGGTAGAAACATCGAGTGTTCCTTTGTTGGTCGGCAAACTGCCCGGAGCAGACAGGTCTTGTTCATACGTACGCCATTCACCGCGCACTAATTCGAACTTACCGAAACGGAGTATCGTTGTTTCCTTAAAATCAGTCATAAACATACGCATAAACCGTATAGACTTAAAGTCTTGAATAGAGCCTACCTTATCCTGAGGTTGTTTGATCGGAATTTTGAACTGATACCAACTAATTGTTTCTTCTGTTCCATTTGCTAACCTCACCTTTACTTGCTGCTCGTTAACAATGAAATTATCCCCTACATTCATCTTTTCAGGACGCAGTTCGACTTTGTATTGGAAATATTTTTCTTCTTTATTCAGGTTATTATCCTGATTCAGGTCTTCTACATCCGGCAAGGTTCGGGAAGCCGCATTAAAGTTGCCCGAACTTTCCGCAGAGTTACCTTCTGTTCCATTATATCTTTTATATCTGGTAAGAATATCAGCTTCCACAGAATCATAATAAGAACTGCGGAAATAGCTAAAAGTATCTCCTGCCGGATCATTACGCTCGGAGAAAGGATTTTCCAACATCCTGTTCCAAACATCACCAGACAGTCTGGCTTCCAATTTAGTCAAAAAGTCCTGATAGGTGGGAAATGTTTTTTCCTCTTCAGAAGAAAGACCGTTAAAACCAACATCCTGCAAAGCTCTGGCTCCGGACGTATTGTCAAATGCATAAACGGTACTTTGCATACGGGGCACTTTCCCCCACACCGTAAAATCGACTTTCGTTGTGTCTCCATCAATCGGAATCCCGTTTTCAAAAAATTTCTTTCCATCCTTAAGAACATCTTCGGATATCTCTCCCAAATTAAAGTAAAGATCACCTCCGGCCACGGTGTTATCGTAGATGAATGGGTCCATCATCCAGAATTCAATGTACTCAATATTCGCGGTTTCAAAATCACTCTGATCTATTTTACGCATGATACCTCCCCAACGTTTTTCGGGATTCTGCAATGTACCATCCGGATTTACCAGATCCGCATCCAAGTTATACGGTCCTCTTTCTTTCGGATAGTAAGCTAAGTTTAATACAGACAGGGTATTGTCAGAATAAGCCCCCTGATCCATATTCGGGAATAATTCTGTTGTTCTTACCGCACGCATATAGTGATTAGACAACATGTCCTTGTCCATATGTGATGGTCTTAAAGTAGACCGTTCTCTGGTAAAAAGTCCATCGATATAATACCACGCCAATAAAGCTCTGTTCTTGCCGTATTCAATATCATTTGCCTGGCTCGACTCGGGGAATAACTCCGTATTCGAAATACCATTCGTTGTCCGGGCAGGCACACTTGCCAATGTCCACGGATAAGGATTCAACAGATCGAAGCCGCTTTGCGTCGATTCAAAGTCATCCAGATAAGAATAGCCCCCGGTGTTTTTGTTTTCATAATGTCCGGCTATCAAATGGGCAAATTCAGCATTAAATGCGATCTGGCTTGGTTTGGTCAGCGTGAGTAATGGCAGTTTATCTAACATGTTGGTCAGCCACTGGCTCTCCGTCCGGTATGACATATTCAAACCCCAGAGTGTATTCTTGATTGACTCATCACCAAAAGCAGTCTTTGTGGTAAGCGGCATTTCAGACAAGTGCATAATGGTTCCGCCGATAGTCAGGTTTTTGCTTAGTTCATAGTTTAGGTCAAGTCCCATCATGGTTTTACGCTGCATACTGAACATACCCCGGTCTTCCAGAGAAACACTGATCGATTGTCCGCTTGCGATAAGCGCGTCATTCAATATGGTTACACGACCGGAGGTATAGTCTACCGTATAATCCACATTCTCTGTCAACGTTGCTCCTCCCGCGGTTACCCGCACCGAACCACGCGGCACATTACTCGCGCCAAGATCTATTTCGGCAGCAGATGATGCCTTATATTCCCCCCGAAGGATGAATTTATTTTTTTCAGCTATCTGGCTGGCAGCCGTCAATGTGGTGTCATACAATTCCTGAAACACATATTTGTCGGCAATCACATCATTATTAATTTTTTTCCGGAGGTGAGATCCGAAAGGCTCTACAACCGGGAAAATGATTCGCCCGTTTTCCGAAAGAATGGTGTAACCTTCCAGAAAGTCATAAAAACCATCCGGATAAGGTTGATCTTGTGAATTAAGACGGTCCAGATTCATCACGCGTAAAAGGATAGAATCTTTGATTGCTCCTTCAGACAAATAGTTCAGGTAAGTTCCGGTGGTGTCGCTTTGATAAAGTATGTCTAAACGGAATTTTTCTTTTTGTACGGCATAAGCGCCCAATGAATAGATATTCTTCATCATCAAATTCCAGAAAGGCATGACAGGAGACATATTTACCCCTTTCAACAGTTTTACATACAAACTGTTTGTCGTCTTCTCCGCATCATCAGTAGAAAACTCGCCAACCTGATAAGGCCGTCCGTTGTACGTATATTCGTAAGCCACAGCCAACGCTTCATCAGGCTGCAATTGCGATTTAAGAGAGATATAGCCCAAATATGGATTGTAGCTATATTCTGTTTCCTCCAGTCTGCGAGCACTCTCTATTTCTTCATAATCTACTCCACCTTCGAGGAAACCGGTAAATACCTGCTGCACTTTACTGATTTCACGGGCATCGGGATAATTATTTACAATCGTTTCATAGACTGTATTGGCATCGTTCCGCGGATTCTCTCCTCCCCCTTTCGAAACGAATTGAGAATTAAAGATATGTTTACTTTCCGCCAGATCGGAAAAAGCAACAACATTACGTGACTGGTCGTAATTCCCCCGTTTGTTGGTTACCCATACTTCCACGCGACCGATCAAGATGCCGGAACGAATGTTTGGCGCCTGATTGGAGTAATTATCATAGGAGTCTCTGAAAAAATGAGAAAGAAAGAAGTGGCGGTTCTCATCATACGCGTCGACTTTAATTTCGAAAGGCTGCGTCTGCACTCCTCCACGGGAATTAACGGTCTTTGATTGTGATTCCTGTTGCGCCAGCAAGGCGTTGACTCTTAATTTCCCAAACTGAAGGTCGGCTTTCATTCCAAATAAAGCAGCTCCACCGTTAATGAGCGAATTATTCGTTGTCATACTTACATTACCGGCTTCCAGTGATTTGATAATCTCGTCTTCCTCACCTGTATAAGCTAACTTCAGGCGTTTTGAATCAAAGTCGAAAGATGTTTCCGTATTATAATTCATGCCAAAGTTGACTTTCGTGCCGACTTTAGCATTCACGTTGAGTTGAACGGATTCATCAAAATTGAAAAATGTACGCGTTTGGGCACGTGCCGGCAAAGACGGATTCTTGGTTGAGTTTCGCTTTAGTCCTAAAGTAATATCCGCGCTTCCCTGTGTTTTTACCTGTACGCCGCCCGGACCAAAAACACGCTCTCCGATACCCAAATCGAATTGCATATCCGTCAGGTTAAATTCTTTTTCGGCTGCTTTACGGAATTCTTCTTCATTACGCTGGCGAAAATAAGCCCGGATAGATTCCTGCATACTGTAATCCTGATACTCTTCAGGGGTCAGTGTCATAGGTGTTCCTATCTCCATATCTCCAATCCGGGTCCGTACGATGTAAATTCCGGTATTCAGGTCGTATTCAATGGTCGTCTTTATATTTTCCGGCGCTTTGAGGTCAGCGGGAGGATGTTTAAGCAGGTCGTCGTATTCTTGTGGAACTGTTTTGGATACCGGATACCGGGGCACTATGGAATCTTCCCGGGCAGATTCCATCGCCATTCTCTCCGGATAATTTGCAGTATAAGCCCAAAAACCCGCATTCAGAGAATACAAGCCTGCTCCGAACAAAAACAGAGACAGCCACAGTATATATTTGAATACCTTTTGTTTCATTATTCCTTCAAAAAATCCGACCACAACACAGTCAAAGAATTACAACATTCGCAACGCAGCCTTGATAACCTGTTCCACTAACAAGCCGGGAGATTCTTTTAAGATCGCAACAACCGTTTTTTGAGAAGGAGCTTTCTGAAATCCTAACATGGTAAGAGCAGCAATTGCTTCTTCGGCCACTGTTCCGCCTGCATAAGCTCCTGTATCAGAAGAACCAACTTCGCCAATGTACGCGGTTTTTACTTTATTCTTCAGGTCAACCAAAATACGTTGGGCGGTTTTTAGTCCGATACCTTTTACGGATGTCAGGGCAGTTTCATTTTTGTTGGCGATTACCTGGACCAATTCGGCAGGAGGAAACGATGAAAGGATCATTCTCGCCGTATTAGGGCCAACACCGGAAACAGTAATCAGCATGAGAAAGAGTTCCCGTTCTGTTTTTTCGGAAAAGCCGAACAACAAATGAGCATCCTCGCGAATCACTTCATAGATGTAAATCAATCCGTTCTTTTTTCCGTTAAACGCGCTATATGTGTTTAATGAGATATTCAATTCATAACCGATACCGCCGCATTCCAATATCATGCGCGCCGGCGTTAGTTCAGCAATTTCACCTCGTATGTATTCTATCATTTATTTTCTGATTTATAAATTCGTATCTATTATAACGTAAAAATACGTAAATCCGTATATAGAAACTGAATTTGTTTTTTCATTGACCTCCCGTTATTGTTTCCAGAAGCCGGGAACCAGAATGGTTAAAACCGTAAATACCTCTAAACGCCCCACCATCATCAGCAAGCCGAGATACCATTTGGCAGCTTCAGGTATGGATGCGTAGTTCGCTATCGGACCCAGGTCGCCTAAGGCAGGGCCTACGTTTCCCATACAAGAGACGGCCGCTCCGACAGCTTCTTCAAACCCCATCCCCAAAAAGGCTAAAACCATACAACTGATGATGATCAGCCCCAGATAAGCAAAGGCAAAAGCCAATATCCGATGCACCAGATCAGCAGAAATCGCCCGGTCATTAACCCGAACCGGAATAACAGCATGGGGATGTGTTTGTTTTTTTAACGTGTTGGAAAGATTTTTCACCAAGACTACAAACCTGGACATCTTCAAACCACCGCTGGTTGAACCCGCACATCCGGAAACCAGCATCAATATTAATGCGACAACCCAGAAGAAAGGACCCCAGGCCACATAATTATCCGTTGCGAAACCCGAGCCTGAAATAAGCGTAACTACCTGAAAAGCAGCCGAACGTATGGCATGTTCTTCTTCCGGGTAATGATTAAGACTGATCCAACCTGCAATAATCACAATGCCAACCAGCACAAAACCGGTAAACCAGCGAAACTCCTCATCATGAAATAACCTCTTGACCTGTCCTTTAAAACAAAAATAGATCAGACTCATATTTAAAGCCCCGACAAACATTGAGCCGATTGAGACATATTCCACATAAGCGGAATTCCAATAAGCCAAACTCGTATTCTTCGTAGAGTATCCGCCTGTAGAGATCAGGGTCAGCGCATGATTGGCAGCATCGAAAACAGTCATCGGCCCCATAAGAAGTAAGAGAAACACACAGCCGGTCAACAGCAGATAAACGCCCCAGATACGTTTGGCAACCTGGGTTACACGCGGCAAAAAACGTTCGTGGGTAATCCCTGTCGTTTCAGCCTCAAACATCTGCGAGGCACTGACACCAAAGATAGGAAGTATAGCTACCGTAAACACGATCACGCCTATCCCGCCCTGCCACTGCGTCAGGCTTCGCCAAAACAAAATGCCGTGCGGCAATGATTCTATATCAGTCATAATGGAAGCTCCCGTCGTCGTAAAACCGGAAATAGTCTCAAAGTAGGCATCCGCCACTGAGCCAACATATCCACCCAGGTAGTAGGGCAACATACCCAGAAAAGAAAGAGACAGCCAGGTCAACGTAACGATCAGCATCCCTTCCCGTCTTCCATTGCCCGGGTCTGTCGCGGCACGACCCGCGAGCGAGAAAAGTCCTCCGGTCAGCAACATAATAACACAAGAGATCAACAGAGGATAAAAATCACTCTCCTTATAAATAAAAGCAACGACCACAGCCGACGACATGAACAGGGATTCAAGTATAAACATAAGCCCCAGTATCTTAATAACGAATCGAATATTCGGCATGGCGGTCTCTGTATATAAAATTACTTGAAATATTTTTCCAAATCGCTGATCACATCCCCTATGCCAAACACAACCACATGATCATTAGCCTGCAATTGCGTATCACCTTCAACCATCATGGGTTCGCCATTACGAATCAAACCACCGAGGGTGAGATTTTTATGCAGCTTCAATTCTTTAACCGGCTTTTGAGTCAGTTTTGAACCGGGCTTGATCGTGACCTCGGCTACGTCTGCATTCGAGAATGTGAGAAATTTCATATTCGAAACATCTTCATCCAAAAGGAACTGATAGATGTTTCCGGCAGCAATCAATTTCTTATTAATCACAGTTCCAAGGTCCATATCATTGGCCAACGGAATATAATCCAGGTTTTCCACCTGTGCAATTGTTTTGAACACACCGAGTTGTTTTGCCGCCAGACAAGCCAGAATGTTCGTGCTGGGATTATCTGTCAGAGCAATGAACGCTTGTGCATCGTTGAGGCCTTCCTCAATCAGCAATTCGGTGTCTCTACCATCTCCATTAATGACCAACACATTGCCGGGAGCAACTTCAGCAAACGACTGGCTCGTCTCTTTATCCGTCTCCAACACTTTGATGCGTATATTTCCGGGCAGGTATTGACAGGCACGCAGCGCAATACGCCCCGCCCCCATAATGAACACCTTCTTCATTTCCGGATTATTTTTCCCCGCATGTATCTGCACATCTTTCACATGCGCCTTGGTGGTTGTAAAGAAAAGGATATCACCGGCTTCAACCCGGTCTGTCCCACTGGGAATAATGGTGCTTTTTCTTCTTTTTATGGCAACAATATGGTATAGTTTATCCTCGTCTTTCAGCTCATTCAGACGTTTACCTGCCAGACGTGAATTTCCTCTGATTTTTACGCCCACCAGGATGAGCATTCCGCCAAACAAGTCCCAATATTGTCTTGCCCAGGGATATTTTACAGCAGAAACGATCTCCCGCGCGGCAAGCATTTCCGGATAGATCATCGCATTGATTCCCAATTGTTCGAAAAGTTCTTTATTCTTAGGAAGCAGGTATTCGTAGTTGTTTATTCTCGCAAAGGTTTTTCCCGCGCCTAAGTTGGCAGCTAATATACAAGCCGTAATATTGGTCGTTTCATGAGGAGTAACACTCACAAAAAGGTCTGCCCGCGCCACTCCGGCGCTCTCCAGATCACGTAAAGAGGTAGGATTTCCCACCATCGGCAATATTTCAGAACTCGAACCCGGCAGAAGCAAACGTTCTTCATCCGGATCCATCAATATGATATCATGCTTCTCCTGAGACAACATCTTGGCCAGATGCGTGCCCACTTCACCGGCTCCGGCAATAATGATTTTCATATTCTATCGTTTAATAATAAAGGGAGTCTATCTCCCTGAACTCTTTTTTCGTCAAAAGGAACGGATCGCCTGCTCAATTCCTCGCGCATCCATTTCGCACAAACGGAAAAGTTCAGCAACCGAACCTTGTTCAATAAATTCATCGGGCACTCCGATTCGTTTTATGCGCGGCGTATAGTCATGATCCGCCATAAACTCGATAACCGCACTGCCCAAGCCGCCTTTGCGAACACCATTCTCGACCGTAACCACGCGCGAGAAGTTCTTCCCTACTTCGTGCAATAATTCTTCATCCAACGGCTTCAGATAAATCATATCATAGTGTGCTATCGAACCGGCTTCGCCATTTAGCGACTCAATAGCCTTAGTCACCTCGTTGCCGATCGGGCCGATAGACAAAACGGCTACATCATTGCCATCACACAATTTGCGCCCTTTTCCTACAAGACGCATCTCCGGCTCATTCCGCCAGTCTGTTTTTTCGCCCTTGCCTCTCGGATAACGAATCACAAAAGGATCGTTACCCTTGTATGCCGAATACATCAGATTGCGCAACTCCCATTCATTCAGAGGCGAAGCAATAATCAAATTCGGTATCGGACGAAGATAAGCCAGATCGAAAACGCCATGATGCGTAGCGCCGTCTTCACCAACCAATCCTCCCCTGTCAAGACAAAGGATGACATGCAGTTTCTGTATCGCCACATCATGTATCACCTGATCATAAGCCCGCTGCATGAAGGATGAATAGATATTGCAGAAAGGTATCATCCCTTCCTTAGCCATTCCGGCGGAAAAAGTCACCGCATGCGCTTCGGCAATACCGACATCGAATGCCCGTTCCGGAATCGCTTTCATCAGATGACACATGGAACAGCCTGTCGGCATAGCGGGAGTCACCCCGACAACACGCTTATCCGCCTGAGCGATTTCCACCAACGTATGCCCGAATACTTCCTGATACGGTTGGGGTTGATTCAAATCATCCGAAACAATCCGTTCGCCGGTCTCTTTATTGAACTTACCCGGGGCATGCCATTCTATCGCCGATCTTTCGGCCGGCTGAAACCCTTTTCCTTTTTTGGTTTTGATATGCAGCAATTTTGGTCCCTGCATATCTTTTATATCGTTAAGTACCTTGACCAAATAATTCACATCGTGCCCATCTACCGGACCGAAATAGCGGATACTGAATCCCTCAAAAAAATTATGCTGTTGCGTGATCAAAGCCTTCAGGCTATTGTTAAAACGCAGGATGCTTCCCCGCCGTTTTTCTGTAATAAGATTCATCTTCTTCAGCCCCCGGTACACATCATACCGCATCTTATTATAAGCATAACTCGTTGTGATATCTACCAGATACTGATTCAGACCACCCACATTATTGTCGATAGCCATATTATTGTCATTCAGAATGATCAGCAGATTGTTCGGATCTGAAGCCGCGTTATTAAGACCTTCAAAAGCAAGACCTCCCGTCATGGATCCGTCACCGATAACAGCCACCACATGCCGGTCGTCTTCCTTTTTCAGGTGAGAAGCGACAGACATGCCCAGCGCGGCAGAAATAGAGGTAGAAGCATGCCCCGCGATAAAAGCGTCATACTCGCTTTCTTTCGGATTCGGAAAACCACTTACGCCGTGCAATTTCCGGAGCGTATTAAACCGTTCTTTTCTTCCGGTTAGAATCTTATGTCCATAGGCTTGATGCCCCACATCCCAAACAATCCGGTCGAAAGGCGTATTAAACACGTAATGAAGCGCCACCGTCAGTTCTACCGTCCCCAGGCTGGCGCCTAAGTGACCGGGGTTGACAGAGAGAATATCGATTATATATTGACGTACGTCCGCGCATACTTTCACCAATTCCTCCTGTGGCAATTTTCTCAGATCTTCCGGCGAATTAATCTTATTCAAAAAAGATCCATATACAGATTCCGCCATGCTAATTTCTTTTTAATACGACGGCAAAGATAGTTATTATTTTGGTACACTATCCGGATTGCAAAATACAACGCCAATAACATACTCCAAATAAGCCTTCATCGGAATATTTGTAATCTTTAAGAGGGATATTACTGAGTTTTTTGAGTACTCCTTGTTAAGCAATTTAAGGAATACCTACTTCTTTGCTGTATTTTGTATAGTCCTTATTTTCGGCTATATTATTTAAAGCATCCTTGGTTTTCAGCATTTCCTCAAAAGAGGGCGCTTTTATTCTTTTCTGCTTTTTACTTTTGATATCCTAACCATGATTTTTCAAATAACCATTCGGTGTAATAACGTGTAGTAGAACAAATGTATTTATGACACAGGACACCCATGACACAGGGCAAACCTACTACACCGAATGGTTACGCTCTTCTCAATCGCTCCAATCTTTCTTCGTAGCTACGAATGTAGATTCGTTTCAATTTTTTGTCAAGAAACGACTGTTCCGTCAAGGTATATACAAGAGGCTGGGAGGTCAAAAACTCATCAAGTGTTTTTTTGATTTGTGGTTGAGGTACATGGATCAGTTCTCCAAAGGTGACAAAATCATCTTGGCAAGGATGTCCTTTTTGCTCATATATTTCAGAATAATATTTCTTTTCAAAAAGACCTCCTTCCAAAGCAAAATCTTCGTCAGTAACATGCAATGAACTATTCAGCAGATCGTAGGCAGGGCTTAGGACGTAATCTCCGTGGATGGTCTGTTGCAAAGAGAAGTTTTTCAAATGAGCGTCGCCATTTGCGAATAGATAATTAAACAAGACTAATTTGAAGAATCTGCTTATTTCAACTTGCCATGCAGCCACATATTTAGGAAATAAAAGTCCCATATCCGTATAGTTGCCTGTATATTTGAAATGCTTTCCATCTGTTTCATCCGTCTTTTGAAGTAGCGAAGCGAAATCCTCTTGTTTTATTTTCTGACCATCCGTGGATAGGTCAAATCGCTTGGTGATATAAGCCGGCTGTCCATCTTGAAAAAAAACTAACGCATTTTCAGCCGTTGGAATAGCATAAACCTGGCGGGCTATTTGCATCGTTAAATGCTCATTAGCAGGCATATGTAGGCGCTGTTGTATCCTTTTATAATCGGGAGCAGGCTTTATGATGTAACGTCCTTGTACACCTTCCGGGGTAAGTATTATTTTCTTGTTGTCTATTATGGCAGAAAATTTCTCTTGCACACCGGATATAGAGATTTTTCCAATATTGTCATCTATTATTAGCCGATGTTTATCATCATTCGAAAATTCAAGTATATGATTCACTTTCTGCTTATCGAAAACCCGATGAATGGCTGTAGGACTATAGGTATTAAATCCTACGGCAAGAGTTCCCGGGCAATTATTAATTTCAACCTGCTTTTTCATCCTCTGTTGGTTTAATTGTGATTGCGCCGATAGTATCTTCTTTTGCCGTAGCTAAAAGGAGACCAAAATAATCGGTCTCATCAATCTTAAATTTTTGCATTTGAACCTGTTTGTTTACACCCTCTGATAACATATTAAAAAAGAAAGGGAATAATGAATCCGCATGATATACCTTTTTTGTTTTTGGTAAAGTTAAGCTGATTGCAGTTTTCTTACTGTCATTAAAATATTCCTCTGTGTATGAAAAAACAAAAGAACCATTCTTATTCTCCATCAGGATACCGGCTAATTCCTGATTCACATAGACCTTTGCTGTTCTCATATATTATCCGGATTTTTAATGACCAATTCGATCGACAAACCTAATACTCCGGCAATTTTAGTCAGGGTACTGATGGAAGGGTTGCCATTACCTGTTTCAATCTGCTTGATGGTACGCAGGGCAACGCCGGAAATATCCGACAAATCTTGCTGGGTAATTCCTAACAAAGTACGTCTGTCTTTTATTTTTTTATAAATAGTCGAATCAAGCATTATAATGCACTTTTTGAACAAATGTACGATAATAATTGGAATGACAAATCATATTGTGTGTTATAATGCACTTTGTGGTATTTATAATAGCATCGTGCGAGCGTAGTGAAGCAATCTAATCCACGCCCTCTGGATTGTATTATAACGGATAAATCGCTTGCCCCAAACGAGGCACACCTCAAGAAACTGAAAAAGTTTGACATGCGACTTCAAGCAAAAAAACAGCGTCAACTAAAAATTAATTTGTTATATTGCGATTGTATTTCTGATAAAAACCAATTGTTTTGACAAATGAAAGAACACTATTTTAATCTTTTTTTCATTATAACATGCTGTGTCTTATTCCTTTCCTGTGAAAAGCCTGTTGTTATGGAGGAGCTTTCCCGGGCAGAAAGTTGGATGTCTACGCAACCTGATAGTGCATTGATCTTGTTGGAGTCGATACCTTTCCCGGAAAAACAGGACAGGGAAAATCAAGCCTATTATTGTCTGTTGCTAACCGAGGCACAGGATAAGACGTACTATGAATTTACATCCGATTCAATTATCCGGATCGCCTTAGATTATTATGAAATGCAAAACGATAAACAAAGGCTGCCTCAGGCTTATTACTATATGGGCAGAGTCTGCCATACCTTATATAATGCTCCGCAAGCGATCAACTACTATCTGAAGGCTAAAGATGCACTGGCACAAGATACGGATTACGCTTTGGAAGCCCGGATATATAATCAATTAGGAGTGCTCTATGTTACACTTCGTTTCAATGAAAACGCGGCTACCGCCTATCAAAAGGCTTATAAAGCGCTTTCTCTGGCGGGAGACTCTGCCAATCTTCCTATTATACTAAGAAATATTGCCCGAACGTACGATGACTGGGAAAAAAGAGATAGCGCTGTTATCTATTATAATAAGGCGATCTATTCTGCTGCAAAGACAGGGAATTTAGCTTGCGAACAGTCATCCAGAATAGAACTTGTCAGTTTGTTTTTGCGAGAGAACAGACTGACAGAGGCAAAAGAACAAAAAGATATTGCAGTTGATTTATATAAAGACGAGGAGATGCCTCCTCAGACGTGTTTGATTCTGAGTGATTTTTTTTACACAACAGGGCAAATAGATTCCGCCCGATACTATTTACGATATAGTATAAATACCGATGATCCTTATACGCATGCTGCGTCAATCAAGCAGCTTTCTTTATTAGAAGAAAAAGAACATAATTATAAACAAGCCGTAATTTATCATCATGAGTATAATAGCTGTAGAGATTCGATAGAAGCGATGATGGATCAAAAATCTGTGGCTGATATGGAACATTTTTATCATTATCAACAGATTGAGAATGAGAATAACCGGTTGAAAGTAGAGTCTGCTAAAAGAGAATTATGGACTTCGAGAATATTTTTCTTCATTGTA
>DAIPZX010000004.1:0-20829 GCA_036781995.1 Massilibacteroides sp.
ATTTTATGGTTAATGTTAGACTCCTTTTTTCTAATTGTGTTTAACGTATTATTTTTTATGCTCATATTTACCAAGGACATTAAAGATACAGTTTGGATTTCGTATGGTTTTATCCATTTTGCATATTTCTTGTTATTGGTTACCCCTTTGTTGGTAAGGCAGGGTAAGGCGGATTATATATATCGCCGACCTCTTTACGCTATAACAACAACTTATTTCCTGATAGAACTGATTATTGGCATTGTACTCATTCTGAAATTTCCTGATAGCTTTACGCTTACAATAGTTACGCAAGTAATTTTAGCATTTGTATTTATGGCATGGTTGCTGAGTCACTTAATTGCCAATGAATATACGGCAAATAGTGTAGAACGACGTGAAATAGAATTGCAGTATGTAAAAGAATCAGCTTCACGAATAAAACCTTTTTTAAAGCAGGTTACAGATAAATCAGCAAATAAAAAAATACAAATGCTTTATGATTTGATACATAGTAGTCCCGTAAAATCACATCATGACGTATATATAATTGAACAAGAGGTGACTAATGAAATAGAGACTCTTAGCTGTGCCGTAAGGCAAAACGATATTGAGAAGATCGTTATTATTGCGGATAAAATATACAGTTTAGCAGAAAAGCGCAATAATAGATTGAGATTATTGAATCGATAGCTAAACATAATAATTTAGCGGCTACATATATATCTGCCTCCGGGAAGGGCTTTGATCTTTCCATCCATTTCGAACTCAAAAAGGAGAGCGGACAACTCTGAAATAGTCATTTCGAGTTTGATTGCCAGCTCATTTATATGGATATTCTTGTTTTGTTTGATAAGTGTAATGACAGGGCTGTCATCGTCTTCTTCAGTAAATGAAAGTTTTGTCTGGACGGGTTTCTCATTGGTCTCTTCCCAGCCCATCGCGGAGATGAGGTCGGCAGCGGAGGTAATTAAACCGGCTTTGTTCAATTTGATTAATTTATTGCATCCGCGAGATTGGGGATCGGTTGCTCTTCCGGGGAAAGAAAATACATCCCGGCTGTAAGAGAATGCGATATCGGCTGTGATCAGGGATCCTCCTTTTTCGGCAGACTCGATGACAATGGTGGTGTCGGCCAGCCCGGCTACGATCCGGTTTCTTTTTACAAAATTGGGCCTGTCCGGATTCGTTCCGCTGGGATAATCGGTCAACAGGCCTCCTTGTTGCAGCATCTCTATGGCTGCTTGCCGATGAACGCCGGGATAAATCCGATCGAGCCCGTGGGCTAATACGCCGATTGTTGACAGGTTATTCTTTAATGCTGCTTTGTGTGAACAGATATCTATTCCGAAAGCAAGTCCACTGATGATTTGGATATCCGGGAAAGCCTTGCCTAATTCCGCAATCAACTGTTCTGTCTGTTCCCTGCCATAAGCTGTAGCGTTTCGCGTGCCGACAATACTGATTACTCGTTTTCTGTTCAGGTCGATATTCCCTTTTGTATAGAGCAAGAGGGGAGCATCGACACATTCCCTAAGGCGGAGAGGATAATTTTCGTCTGTAATAAACAAGCCCTCTATGTTGTTCTTCTGCATAAAGGTGAGTTCTGCTTCCGCCTGAGATATAACAGTTGGATTTTTGATTTCTGCCACTGTCTTGGCACCGATTCCGGGTACTTTTTCAAGCAAGTGTGCTTTCTCGGAAAAGATAGCTTCGGCTGTTCCGAAATACTCTAAGAGCTGACGGCTGTGTACATAACCCACCCCGTGTATCATGGTTAAGGCAATTTGGTATAGCATATTGTTTGAGTTATTTATTTTTCGTCTTCAATTTTTATCAGATGGTCGAAATATTCTCCCCGGGTTAGTTTTCCGTTTTCAACGATTACGACATCCACTGTTCCTTTGGCGGCTAAGATGTTATCGGGCTCTCTGTATATTTCCTGTTCGAAGACGACCTTTGGTCCGTTTTTTCTTAGACGGAGATAGGATGAAAACCGGTCTCCGCTATGGAGGGATGTGCGGTAGTGTATTTCCACACGCGAAACAAAAGCATCTACTCCCTTTTCGTGCATAACGCCAAAGTTTTCACCTAATGATTCGAGAAATTCATGACGGGTATGCTCCATGTAATGTTGGTAGTTGGCATTGTTTACCACCCCCTGCAGGTCGCATTCATAGTCGCGCACTTTCATTTCCAGTTTGAAAACATGTTTTTTCATTACTTCAATTCCTTTACGTCGTTTACAACAAGTTTATACATTCTGTCCGAAGGACGTATCTTCTCTTTTACTTTGAACGAGAAACGTTCGCCTTTTAGCGTTTCTTCCACCGGTTTAAGGTCAACGCGGATTTCATCAATCGTTTGCATTAAAGCGCCTGTTGTGGGACCGGTAATAAGAATTTCGTCTCCAACCTTCAACGTCTGGGATTCCATCTCGAACTCGGCAACACCGATTTCGCTGAAATATTTGATTGCTTTTGCGACATATACTTTTTTCTTTGTCGCGCTTGAGCCGTATTTGCTTGTCCATTCGCCCAAGCGCTGACCTAAATAATAACCATCCCAGAAACCACGATTAAATACGGTGGCAAGACGTTCGTTCCAATCTTCGATTTTCTCTTCGCTGAATGTTCCTTCGCAATAAGACTTAACCGCTTCTTTATAACATTCGGACACGATACGCACATATTCCGGACCGCGCGCGCGGCCTTCGATCTTAAACACCCGCACACCCGCATCCATCATCTTGTTCATAAAATGAATCGTCTTCAGGTCTTTAGGAGACATGATGTACTGATTGTCTATATCCAATTCTACGCTGCTGTCTTTGTCTTTGACCGTATAACCGCGACGGCAAATCTGTGTACAAGCGCCTCTATTAGCCGAAGCATTCTGTTCGTGCAGACTTAGATAGCACTTGCCGGAAACCGCCATGCACAAAGCGCCATGCGCAAACATTTCGATGCGGATCAGCTCGCCTTTAGGTCCTTTGATCTGTTGCTCTACGATTTGTTTATATATCTCATGCACTTGTTCCAGATTTAACTCACGGGCAAGCACCACAACATCCGCAAAGTGAGCGTAAAATTTCAATGCCTCCACGTTGGAAATATTTAATTGGGTAGAAAGATGGACTTCCTGTCCGATGCTGTTCGCATAACTCATCGGAGCAACATCCGCCGCGATAACGGCGGAAATTTCGGCTTCTTTAGCCGCGTCTATAATCTCACGCATAAGCGAGAGATCTTCTCCATATATTACGGTATTAACCGTCAGATAACTTTTTACATGATGTTCTTTACAAATCGCAACGATCTTACGCAGATCTTCCGTTGTAAAATTATTCGCCGAACGGGCGCGCATATTGAGCCCCTCGATCCCGAAATAGATAGAATCTGCCCCTCCCTGAATAGCAGCAGCCAGCGATTCATAAGAACCGACCGGCGCCATGATTTCAAAATCCTTTTCTGTCAAAGCCGTATTGTTTTAATAAGATAGGCTGCAAAGTTACAAATAATAACGGTATGCGCTTTGAGTGGCTTTAACTATCCTCAAACAGGTATATTAATTATGAACCAACGTCCCGATATCTTCTCCGGTCATTACCTTTTTCAGGTTGCCGTTGGTGTCCATATCGAAGACGATGATGGGGAGGTTGTTTTCTTTGCACATCGTGGTGGCTGTCAGATCCATGACTTTGAGTCCACGGGTGTATATTTCATCGTAAGTAATTTCTTTAAACTTGGTGGCTGTCGGATCTTTTTCGGGGTCGGCGGTGTAGATACCGTCTACGCGAGTACCTTTCAGCATAACGTCGGCTTCTATTTCAATGCCTCTGAGTGAAGAGCCTGTATCAGTGGTGAAAAAGGGATTTCCTGTGCCGCAAGACATGATTACGACATTGCCCTGTTCGAGCAATTCAATCGCCCTCCATTTATTATAGTATTCTCCGATCGGTTCCATACGTATAGCGGTAAGAACTTTCGCTTTCGTTCCCTGTGCCGTGAGTGCGGAACTAAGCGCCAGACTGTTTATTACCGTAGCCAACATGCCCATCTGATCTCCTTTTACGCGATCAAAACCTTTTGATGTTCCGCTAAGTCCGCGGAATATATTTCCTCCTCCGATCACAATACCAATCTGAACCCCCATTTCCGCGATTTCACGGATTTGTGTGGCGTATTCGTTCAGTCTGTTTTCGTCTATTCCATATAGCTTTCCTCCCATAAGGGACTCTCCGCTTAATTTCAGTAGTATTCTTTTGTAATTAGTCATTTTGTGTTTCAATGGATTGTTTTTATATTAAATACACTAAAAATAAATAAAACGTTTCTCCTTATAAACGAAAATACAACAATCCAATCAAAAAAACATCTTCGGGACGAATTATTTCATTTTTCTGCAATATAAACACCTCCCAAAATAAAAGCACAGCCAACCATTGCAATCCAGGTGATGGGCTCATTGATCGCTATGGCAGAGGTAAGCAGTGTTACGAGTGGGGTGATATAAAGATAGTTGGCGGTGTGAACCGTGCCGATACGTCTTACAGCCAGATTCCACATAATATAGCATAACATGGAGGCTATAACACCGAGGAAGAGGAGATTCAGCATCACTACGGGCCGGGCGAAGATCTCTGCTTCCCACGTGATAGGCCGGAAGAGTAAAGCCGGAAGAATGGTGATTACACCATAGAAAAACACCTTGCGAGTAATGAATACCGTGGGGTATCGTCCGCCTAATCTTTGAAATACGAGACAGTAAAAAGCCCAGGAAAATACCGCCAAAAGAGCGAGCATATCTCCTAAAGGAGAAAGTTGGAGTACAAAGCTCCCGTTGAATACAACTAAGGCAACACCTGATAGCGCGATCAAAGAACCGGTAATCAACCTTCTGCCCGGTCGTTTTTTTCGGTCTGCAAGATACTGAATTAAAGTGGTGACAATCGGTGTTGTGCTGATGATTAATCCTACATTGGAAGCCATCGTGATTTCCAACGCGGTGTTTTCTGCCAGAAAGTAGAGAGAGCCTCCCGTAAGCCCTGTCAGTACGAGCGAAAGTTCGTCTTTAGGTGTATCCGCCCATAGCTTTTTGGGAGATATAAACCAGATACAGATATACGCGATCGTAAAGCGATAGATTAATATCTCGATAGGACTGAGGCTGTTGTTAATTAAAACCTTGGTGGAGACGAATGTGGTTCCCCAGATTACAACTGTTAGGATGGCCATCAGGTGACCTGCGTATGTTTTTGAAAAATTCATCTGTTTTCCCGTTCTGAGAAAGAATCAGGAAAGAAGTCTTTTGACTGTTTCTGAAATAAGTTTTCCTTCGGTTTTTCCTGCTAATGCTTTTGTAGCTACGCCCATTACTTTTCCCATATCACTTGGGGCAGATGCTCCTACTTGCGTGATGATCTCTTTTAAAGCGGCTTCGAGTTCTTCCGCGCTCATTTGTTTAGGCAGGTAGTTCTCCAGGCAGGCTACTTCCGCTAATTCTCCTTCCGCCAGCTCCGGTCGTCCTTGTGAAGCGTATATTTCCGCGCTTTCTTTGCGTTGTTTTACCATCTTCTGAATAATCTTGATGGCTACATCATCGTGGAGTTCGCCGTCTCCTCCTTTGGCAGTCTTTGCTTCAAGAAATTCTTTCTTTACTCCGCGAAGCGCCTGAAGCCGGATTTTATCTTTGGCCAGCATGGCCTCTTTTATGTCTGCGCTTACTTGATCAAACAGGTTCATATATGTTCTAATTATTTTAGGTTTATGTTATTTGAAACTTATAATTGTACGATTATCTTCCGGTTTATCGGGCAGAGAGGAGGGAGGGTTCTCGAAAGAAATCTCTTCCTGCATATCCGCTTCTCCGGTTGATTTAGCACGAAAACGGCTGATTAGTTTGGGGTCGCGGTTATAGGTTGGGTATTTTTCCAACATGGCGATCAGTGCATCATCGTCCATTTCTTCCAAGGTGAGAATAACCGGTTTTACGCGTGCCGATCGTCCTCTTTGTTTATTGGTCTTGCCGTAGAATTTTTCGATCAGTTCGTTCTCTTTTTCCTGGATGTCGATGAGGTTTTGAATACGTGCTTTTTCCTGACTGCTCATCATCTGAGACTCTCTCATCCGTTTGTCCGCAATCTCAGGAATATCGCTCATGCCGAATCCGGTGGCGAGAATCGTCATCTTGACCTGGTCTCCGAGTGAATTGTCAATGGCTGTACCCCAGATTACTTCGATATCCTTTCCAAAACGGGACATGAAATCGTGTACATCGTTCATTTCTTCCATCAACAACTCTGCTTCTTCGCTGAAGGAGACGTTGAATAATATTTTTTTTGCGTCGAATATATCGTTGTTGTTGAGCAACGGCGAGTTGAGAGCGTCTTCGATAGCTTGTCTTACCCGGTTATCTCCGCTTCCGAAACCATTACTCATCAAGGCTACACCTCCGTCTTTCATGGTGGTATTCACATCCGCGAAGTCGAGGTTGATAATTCCCGGCAGTGTAATGATCTCAGCGATACTTTTTGCGGCTATCGTCAGCGTATCATCCGCCTTGCCAAAGGCATTGGTTACCGTCAGGTCGGAATATATTTCACGCAGGCGCTCATTGTTAATGACCAAAAGCGCGTCTACATTCTTGTTTATTTCTTCTACTCCGTTTAGTGCTTGTATAATTTTTCGTCTGCCTTCAAACTCAAATGGGATGGTTACGATTCCAACGGTGAGTATTCCCATGCTTTTGGCAATTCCGGCAATAACGGGCGCGGCTCCGGTTCCGGTTCCTCCGCCCATTCCTGCTGTGATAAAGACCATCTTGGTGTTGTCGCTAAGCATTTTTCGCAGCTCTTCGAGACTTTCCTGCGCGGCTACCATCGCTTTTTCGGGCTTATTCCCTGCACCGAGCCCTTGCGTCACCTCTCTTCCAAGTGTAATTTTTATCGGAACATCCGAACGTTTCAACGCCTGATTATCCGTATTACAAAGCACGAATGTAACATCATGTATGCCTTCTTTATACATGTGCGAAACGGCGTTTCCACCACCTCCACCCACACCGATCACTTTAATGATATTGGGTGAATCTGTAGGTAAGTTGAAATCTAATATTGTATCGTCCATTATCTTTCGTTTTTTTGCATTAGCTGGTTTTTAAAAATTGCCATTAAAGAGATCTTCTGATATATTGGTTACTTTCTTTTTTAATCCATCGAACAAACCACCACCTTTATTCTTTTCTTTGGGTGGCTTTTGTTTCTTCACTTCAGGTGCAGGTCGGTTTACTTCCGGTCCTTCCGGTAAATCATCATCATCAAATAGTTTGGGCTCCGGATTTACCGGTTTCGCTACGGGCACCGCGCAGTTTTCAGTTCCTTGCATCAGCAAACCAAAGGCTACGGTGTATTCTACATTCTCGGAATCTATATCTATATCTCCACCTCCGATAATCCCTTTTCGTGCTGCCGAACAACGGACATTGACCTGCAGTTGTTCTCGTATGGTTTCTGTCAGATTCTTTAAAGCAGAGCCTCCGCCGGTGATAATAACACCTCCTCCTAATTCCGGCTTTAACCCAGATTCATCTAAGCGGGCAAATACATTTTCCACAATCTCACGGGTGCGTGCTTCAACTACTTCATTCAGGTCTGCCAATGGAATATCACGCATGCCGGCTCCGTCTGCAGAACTTACCTGTACGCTGCTTTCATCGTCCCGGTCAACAATCGCGCTGCCATAGGCTCGTTTGATTCGCTCCGCTTCGGCTTCCACGATATGCAGACTCATGATGTCTTTGGTAATGAGATTGCTTCCTAACGGAATGACAGAAAGGCTGTCTAATTTTCCTCCCTTGTATATATTCAATGTAGTGACTCCGGCGCCAAATCCGATGAGTGCACATCCCAGGTTCTTTTCATCCTTGCTCAGCACGACATCCGCCATGGCTAAAGGAGAAACAAGTATTCCGGCGATCTCGACATTATCCAGGTCTTTGAAGCTGTTTATAATATAGCTGTGCAGAGAAGGTCGGGCTACAATTAGTTTGTAATGTGCCTCAATTTTCTGCCCGGGTATTCCAATCGGATTCACAACGGGTTGGTTGTCTATATAATAAGTAGGAGATACGGCTGCTAATAGTTTCAGCATATCAGGCTGATAAGACAAGCATTCTTCGTACAGGGATTCAATAGTTTCTTCCGAAACAATACCATCTTCTCCTAATACGTGCGGAACAACATGGTCTATTGATCGTAAGGACATGCCACCGACTCCGACATATACTTTCCCAATTTTCACACCATGCAGCTTGTTTTCCAGCTTTAATAGTAACCGTTTGATTTTGTTGGCGGTTTCTTTTACGTTATACACACATCCCCGTCTGATGCAGGTATCAGAACTCTCTACCTCATGGGCAATTATCGATAGGGTTCCTCCGGGATTCTTAACCCCAACAACGCCTATTATGTGAGATGTTCCCAAATCAATAGCTGTAATAAAGTTTGTGTATTGCATAATGTTTATCTTTTAGTGCAAACGATCTGATTCTTATATTTTAAATTTATGATACTGTACTTTTCCCACCCCATTTTAGGAACTACCTTGTCGTAGAAAAGTTTCAGATTATCTAATTTTTCTCTGTATCCGTCAAACAAGCCCAGAACGATCCTGAAATTCCCTATTCTCGGGATTAATTCGACTTCGCCGCCCGGATGAATATATATTTGCTCAATCTGGGCATTCCAGAACTTATCCTGTTGCAAAAATAACGCAAAATTGTATAACTCGGTTATCGCCAGTTCCTTTTCGACATATCCACTGGCAATTGGAACATGAGCAACGTAACGATTGCTTACAGGCATCAGTGTTCCCTTGTTGTCAACATAGAAATTTCCTTTCGTACTTATTACCCGCAAGATTGGTATTTTTTGCTCAACTTCCAACTTTATTAGTCCCGATGGTGTTTTGTAGACCTCTATACGGGCAATCATTTCGTTCGTAAGCAGCGCTTCTTCTATCTCTTCCGTATTAATTTCGGACATGAGCTTGTCTACCGGATACATTTTCTCCCGTTTAAGGAAAGACGTCAGGTCGGCTTCTGTTACAAAATGCTTATCCAGACTGTCCTTAACAACGATCTCTATGGCTTTGCACGTATCCGATCGTCTTACATCTTTAAAGAAGTAGGTGGCGAAGGCGATATACAGCAACAGCAACAGCCCGATTAATATGGTAATGACTCGAATCACTTTTTATCTACTATCTGTATTACTTTTTCAACCATTTTATCTATATCTCCGGCTCCTGCCATCAAAATAACTTCATATTTCCCTTTTTCGATGATTGCGTATAAATCTTCTTTTTGGCAAAGGGTTTTTTCTTTCAACGTTACTTTGTCGAAGATCATTTCCGAAGTCACACCCGGTATCGGTTCTTCGCGCGCAGGGTAGATATCAAGCAGAATCAGTTCGTCTAATAGCGAAAGACTTGCCGCGAAATCGTCTGCAAAGTCGCGTGTACGACTATACAAGTGAGGCTGGAATATGCCGGTTACTTTTTTCCCTTTATATAACTCTTTTACTGATAATATACTTTCTTTCAGTTCTGCCGGATGATGCGCGTAATCGTCGATCAAAACAATGTTTTCTTTCTTGAGATGGAAGTCAAACCTTCTTTTGGGTCCGGCAAATGAATGCATTCCTTTTTTTATTTCTTCAGGAGTAGCGCCATTCAGCCAGGCGATTGCTATGGCGGCAATTCCATTTTCGATATTCACCTTGACAGGGACGCCAAGATTGATGTCTTTAATTGAAATATCCGGTCCGGCAAAATCAAAAAAGATTTCCCCGTTTGCAATGCGTATATTCCGGGCAGAGAAATCACTATCTTCTGTCACCGAATAGGTATATAGTTTCACGCCCTCTTGCAAGTGAGGTGTTACCTGTATGCCTTTCTTTATCAGCAGTACGCCATCCGGACGGATGAGGGATGTGAATTTGTCAAAACTTTCCTTATAAGCTTCTGCTGTACCATAAATATCCAGATGATCCGGATCGGCAGATGTAATGACAGCCATATAAGGCTTTAGCCAATGGAAAGAACGGTCGAATTCATCGGCTTCAATGACGGTTAGATCGCTCTTGTCTGATAAGAGCAGGTTGCTGTCGTAATTCTTCAATATCCCGCCCAGAAAGGCATTACAATCCACATGTGATTGTTTTAAAAGATGAGCTAACATAGAGGATGTGGTTGTCTTGCCATGTGTGCCGGCTACGCATAGTCCACGGGAATATTCCGTGATCTCACCCAATACCTGCGCCCGTTTCATGATCTGAAATCCGTTTGAACGGAAATAGGTCAATTCCGAATGCGACTCCGGAACAGCGGGTGTGTAGACAACTAATGTCTGTTCCTTGTTCTTATAAATAACGGGGATCAAACTTATATCATCGGTGTAGTGTATCTCAGCACCCTCCTTATTCAGTTCTTCCGTTAAAGCGGTAGAGGTTCTGTCATAGCCGGCTACCTGCTTTCCTCTCGAAAGAAAATAGCGGATAAGGGCACTCATACCTATACCCCCGGCACCAACAAAATAAACAGCTGTCAACTTCTCTATATTCATTCTTTTACTTTATCTATAATCTTTACAATCTCATCTACGATGCGTTCCGCGCTATTACGCTGAGCGAGTTGTGAAATATTTTGGCTTAGCGTTTGCAATTTACCCCCATCCCTGATTAAATCCAAGGCTGTGTCGATAAGTTTTACATTTGCTTCTCTATCTTTAACCATAACGGCAGCATTTTTATCTACTAAAGCCATCGCGTTTTTGGTCTGGTGATCTTCTGCTACGTTTGGTGAAGGGATGAGGATTACGGGCTTTTCAAGCAGGCAAAGTTCTGAAATAGAACTTGCCCCGGCACGGGATATCACTAAATCCGCTGCCGCGTAAGCATAATCCATCCGATTAATAAATGCAGAGCACCATACCGGATGATCCGGATAAGCTTTTAAAAATTCTGCTGCTTTTGGGTAATAATATTTGCCTGTTTGCCAAATCACCTGAATGCCTTCAGTAAGGAGTTTGTCCAGTCCGGATTGAATACTTTGGTTTATTGTACGGGCTCCTAAACTTCCACCGACAATAAGGATTGTCTTTTTGTCTTTCGCCAAACCAAAATGGGTTAAGGCTTCCTCCCGTTTTTCTTTTGCTTCGGCGAGGTCTTCCCGGATAGGATTACCGGTAAGAACGAGCCTGTCCTTGGGAAAGAAACGTGCCATGCCATCATACGCGACACAGATCTTATCTACCTTCTTGGCTAAAAGTTTATTGGTTACTCCTGCATACGAGTTTTGTTCTTGTATCAGTGCGGGAATACCTAATGAAGCGGCAGACCATAAAGTAGGGCCACTGGCATAACCGCCAACTCCTATCGCGATATCCGGCTTAAACTCCCGGATAGTCCGTTTGGCTAACGAAAGGCTTTTAAAGAGACGTGTGATCACTTTGATATTTCTGAACAGATTGCTTCTGTCAAATCCGCTGACCGGTAAACCGATGATCTTATAGCCTGCGGCAGGAACTTTTTCCATTTCCATCCGGTCTTCCGCGCCGACAAAAAGAATTTCTGATTCAGGATAACGTTTCTTTAGGGTATTGGCTATAGATACAGCAGGGAATATATGCCCTCCGGTTCCTCCGCCGCTAATAATTACTTTGAATTGTTTCATGCTTCCACCTCCACTTCTAATTCCGCGATAGGGTTTGTTTCCTCCGCTATTTCTTCTCCGGAAGGCTCCTCTTCCAAAGGTATATCTTCATTTCCCATGCCTGCTCCGAATCGGCTAACACTTAATATGATGCCAAAGTAAATACAGGAAATCATGGTTGATGTTCCTCCACGGCTTACTAAAGGCATCGGCTGTCCGGTTACGGGAATCAGATCAACAGCGACCGCCATATTGGCTAAGGCTTGTACGACTAATAGTAAGCCACACCCTAACACCAGGAACTTGGGAAATAGTTTATCACACTTTCGGGCTATCATACCCACACGGACGAGCAGAATGACATAAAGCATCAATACGGCCATTCCACCGATAAACCCCATTTCCTCTATAATAATAGCATAGATAAAGTCCGAATAAGCCTGAGGTAGAAAATCCCGTTGTTGTCCGTGACCGGGCATTTGTCCGATAATTCCTCCTCTGGCAATAGCGATCTTCGCATGTACGACCTGATAGTTGTCGTCTGTTACCTTTAAGATACCGTTTGTCGTTTCTTCGTCTTCAGCCGGATTGGTAAACCGTTCGATACGTCCTTGCCAGGTGCTAAACCGATCCGGCAGATACTTCGAGATGCTTTCCGGTGTAAATAATAACATCGCAAGAAACACCCCTCCCGCCACAATCAAAGCTCCTGCCAATTTCATCAGTTTTTTAAACGGTAGCTGACCAATGAACATCATCAGGAAACAAACAGCGAATAGCATGATCGCGGTTGAGAAGTTCTCCGGGAGAATCAATAAACAAGTAATCCCGACCCCGATCAGGATTGTTTTGAATATCTGGTTTTCCGTAAACCGGTTTCGTTTACTCAACATAAAGGCTATAAAGACAATAGATGCCAGTTTTGCGAACTCAGAGGGCTGGAATTGTATGCCAAAGATTTCCAGCCAACGATGCGCGTCATTCGCACTTACCCCTATAAAAGGCGTGATAATCAACATTAAAATGGATAGAGGCAAAAGCAGGATAAAAGCAGGGAAAAAGCGGCAAGGAATATTGTGCAGCAATAGAATCAACACAGAACCTCCCAGTAAAAAGGTCGCATGCCTGACGATCGGAGCCCAGAAATTTGCATTCTTATAGGCAATCGTACTGGTAGCGCTAAACACCTCGATAACCGAAATAAGGCATAGGAACATGAATATGATCCAGATAACCCGGTCTCCCCTGAATAACTTATTCGCTAAATCCATTGACTAATCTCTCCTAATTATAAATTGTGGACACAAGCCTTAAATTGCTCGCCTCTGTCTTCGTAATTTTTGAATAAATCAAAGCTGGCGCAGCAGGGTGATAATAAAACAGTATCCCCTTTCTCTGCCAGTTTGTATGCTTTAGATACAGCTTCTTCCATAGAACGGGCGTCTTCTATCCGATTCGCCTTTCCGTCAAAGAACTCATGCAACTTGCTGTTGTCTGCTCCTAAAAAGATGAGCGCACGCGTTTTCTTCCGTACGAGTTCTTCTATTTCCGTATAATCATTTCCCTTATCCGTGCCTCCAAGGATAAGCACAATTTTAGTGTTGATGCTTTGCAGCGCATACCAGCATGAATTTACATTGGTTGCTTTTGAATCGTTGATGTAATCTACACCGCGTATGCGTAGAACTTTTTCTAAACGATGCTCTACACCGGCAAAATCACTTAACGATTCCCTGATCTTCTCGTCCTGAATATCCAGGATACGAGCTGTGATTCCCGCAGCTAATGAATTGTACAAATTATGTGTCCCGGTAAGTGCCAATAAGTCCTGATCCATAATGAACGGTTCATTTGATGTTTCAATTATCACTTTATTGTTTTTTGTATAGCCCTTTATTCCCGGTTTAAATTCTCCGGAAAAAGGATAAAGAGTTGCCTTTGGAGTTCGTTTTGCGATCTCGCGGGCAATTACAGGATCGTTATGCCAGTATATAAACGCGTCTTGCTCCGTCTGATTCCGGATAATGCGAAACTTGGAGTTTATATAGTTCTGCATCTCATAATTATAACGATCCAGATGATCCGGCGTTATGTTAAGAAGTATGGCAATATCAGCTTTGAAATCATACATATTATCAAGCTGAAAGCTACTTAGTTCGATTACATAATATGCATGCGGTGATTCCGCTACCTGAAGCGCGAGACTATTGCCTACATTTCCAGCCAGTCCTACATTAAGTCCGGCTTGTTGCAGGATATGATAGATCAGCATGGTTGTTGTTGTTTTACCATTACTTCCAGTGATACAGATCATTTTAGACGTTGAATATCGTCCGGCAAATTCGATCTCGGAAATAACAGGAATATTTTTCTCCTTACTCTTAATGATGATAGAAGCCTTGTCCGGAATACCGGGACTTTTGATTATTTCGTCGGCATTGAGTATGCATTCTTCCGTATGTTTGCTTTCTTCCCACGGAATCCCATGGCGGTCAAGCATCGCTTTGTATTTAGGCGGAATGGATGAAAAGTCTGATACAAACGTATCAAACCCTTTGGCTTGTGCCAGTATCGCAGCACCTGTGCCGCTTTCTCCTCCACCTAATATGACCACTCTCTTTTTCATTCGCCTTATTTTATCTCATCTTCAGGGTAACAATTGTGATTACGGCCAGAATAATACCGATTAACCAGAAACGAACAACGATTTTCGACTCCGGAACCACATTAAACGGCTTTTGCAACAATGCCTGAATACCGGCATTGCCTTGCTTTTGAAAATGATGGTGGAGAGGCGTCATCTTGAAAATACGTCGTCCTTCGCCATATTTCTTTTTAGTATATTTAAAATAAGCTACCTGCAGTATAACAGAAAGGCTTTCTACAAGGAATATGCCGCAGAGTATCGGTATCAGCAGTTCTTTGCGGATAATAATAGCAAAGACAGCGATGAGTCCTCCCAATGTAAGACTTCCGGTGTCTCCCATAAAGACTTGCGCCGGATAGGAATTATACCATAAGAACCCAATCGTAGCACCGATAAATGCCGCGGCAAAAACTACCAATTCTTCTGCTCCCGGTATAAACATGATATTCAGGAAAGAAGCAAACTCAACGTGGGAAGACGTATAGGCTAAAATGCCCAAAGCCACCCCTATAATCGCGGAACTACCGGCGGCGAGCCCGTCCAGCCCATCTGTCAGGTTAGCGCCGTTGGAAACTGCCGTTACTACAAGGATAACCATCAATACAAACACGATCCAGGCAGCGGGTTCTTTGTAGTCGCCCGCCCAGTTGACCAATACCGCATAGTCAAAATTATTATTCTTCATGAACGGAATCGTTGTCTTGGTCGATTTGGCTTCGTCCCGGTAAACATTAACTTCTTCAATGGTGTTTGTGCTATGTATTTCCACGTTTTCGCGGATTACCACATCCGGACTCATGAATAAGACCAGCCCTACGATCAGTCCGAGTCCGATTTGTCCTACGATTTTGAATCTGCCGTGAAGTCCTTCTTTGTCTTTCTTGAAGACTTTGATATAATCATCTGTAAACCCGATCGCACCTAACCAAATTGTCGTGATTAACATCAGAATGATATAGATGTTTTCAAGCCGGGCGCATAAAAGTACAGGCAGGAGGATCGCAATGATTATAATAATCCCTCCCATGGTGGGTGTTCCCTTTTTGCTCATCTGCCCCTCAAGTCCGAGATTCCGAACCGTCTCGCCGATCTGGAGTTGTTGTAATTTGTCTATAATTCTGCGACCGATAGCCGTGGAAATAAATAAAGAAAGTATCAAAGCCAATCCTGAACGGAATGATACATATTTAAACATCCCTGCCCCGGGCAGGTCAATCTGATCCAAGTAGTTAAACAGATAATATAGCATAACTTACTGTTCTTGTGTTTTAAAAATTTCCCGCACCTTTTCCCTGTCGTCAAAATGATGCTTCACTCCCTTTACATCCTGATAATCTTCATGCCCTTTGCCGGCAATCAGGATTACATCTCCTTTTTTTGCTAACATCACTGCTGTTTTGATGGCTTGCGTACGGTCTGTGATGCAAAGCGTGCGTTCCATGTCGGATGTGGATAATCCGGCGACCATGTCTTGTATGATCGCGTCCGGCTCTTCAAAACGGGGATTGTCTGACGTAAGAATTACCTGATCGCTTTTGTTTGCCGCTTCTTTCGCCATCAAGGGGCGTTTCCCTTTATCCCGATTGCCCCCTGCGCCAACGACTGTAATGATCCGTCCGTTGCCCTCGAGCACCTCATGGATTCCATTCAGCACATTCGTCAGGGCGTCAGGCGTATGGGCGTAGTCTACGATTGCGGTATAACCTAATACGGAACGGATTGTTTCAAAACGACCCGAAACCGAATGCAGTGTGCTTAGCCCGATCAGTATATCTTCGGGTTCTTCTCCCAAGGCAACCGCTGTACCATAAACAGCCAATAGGTTATAGGCGTTAAAACGTCCTACAAAATGCACCGTCACTTCCCGACCGTTGATGAGAAGATCCGTGCCTTCAAAATGAGACTCCAGTATTTTTGCCTTAAAATCCGCAAGCGTCCTTAAGGAATAAGTTAATTTTTTGGCAGCGGTATTCTGTAGCATCACCAAGCCGACCTTGTCGTCTATGTTTGTTAATGCAAAGGCTGTCGCGGGGAGATGGTCAAAGAACGTTTTTTTCGCTTTCAGATAATTGTCTACCGTCTTATGGTAATCCAAATGATCGCGCGTCAGATTGGTGAAGACCGCGCCGTCAAAGGCGAGTCCGCTTATGCGCCGCTGATCTATTGCGTGAGAACTTACTTCCATAAAGGCATATTCACAACCGGCGTCTACCATGCGTGCCAATAGTGCATGCAGTGTTAAAGGGTCCGGAGTGGTATGTTCCGTTGGAACCGCTTCGCCATCTATATAGTTGCAAACGGTTGAAAGCAAACCTGTCTTATAACCTAATTTGCGGAAGAGTTCATATAATAATGTAGCGGTTGTTGTTTTTCCGTTTGTTCCGGTGATACCGACCAATACCAATTGCTGAGAAGGAAAATCATGCCATGCAGAGGCTAACTGACCTAAAGCCTCGGCTGAATCTTTCACTTGTATAAAAGGACATGCTGTCTCGATTCCGGCAGGAATCTCCTCACAGACGATGGCGGCAGCTCCCTTTTCTATCGCTCCGGCAATGTAGTTATGCCCGTCTACAGCTGTTCCCCTTACGGCAACGAACAGGTCTCCCGCAACTACCAATCGTGAATCAGCCTGAATGCCGGTTATTTCCTGCTCTATCCCTCCTGTTAAGAGCGAAGAAGGCAGTGCGCTGATCAATTCCTTTAGTTTCATATACTGTTATACTATAATCTTTTTTACTTCAATGTTAATAAGACCGTTTGTCCTTTTGATATCCGTTGTCCCGGAGAAATGCTTTGCGAGACTACGCGTCCGCTTCCTTGCAGGTTAACGCGTAAACCGGCACTTTCCATCAGGAACACGGCATCTTTGGCGCCCATACCCGTAACGCGAGGTACTAATCCTTCTACCAGCGGCAAATCTTTTAATATGACCTTGTCTTTAGCTTCCGTGCGATCGGCAACGAGCCAGTCTGATTCTACGTTTTCTTCCTGAGAATGAATCCCCAATGAGCTTAACGCCAGTTTCAGTTCTTTCTTTCCTCCGGCCTTGGGGAGTGGGGTCAGTACCGCCAGTGAATCCTGTTCAACGGATTTGATGTCGAATGCCATATGATTGGCATAAATCTTTTCAGCTATATTTTTTACTACCACACCGGACATCGTTCCTCCGGAAGCATAACCGATACGGGGACGCCTGATTACGACAATGCTGGAATATTTCGGTTTGTCGGCCGGGAAATAACCACAAAAGGCGACCTGGTGCCCACTTGTGCGATACACGCCTCCTGTTGCGATTTGCGCTGTCCCTGTTTTTCCTGCGATGCGTATTGCGTCTGAATAGACTGCTTTTCCCGTACCTTTCTCTACTACGCCAAGCAGCATGTCCTGGATGATTTCAAGCGTCTTGTTAGAGCAAATGGACGATTTCAGCACTTCGGTCGAGAAACTCTTGACCACCTTCCCGTTATTCCTGATTTCTTTGGTAAACATGGGGCGAACCATCCTCCCTTTATTTGCGATTGCATTGAAGAATGTCAATGTGTAGATCGGAGGGATCTGGGTTTCATAGCCAAAAGACATCCACGGGAGCGTGGTTTTTGACCAATAGAGTGCCGTGTCGTTTGGCATACGTATCTTAGCCCGTCCCGCACCCGGAATTTCCAGGTTTAAAGGGATCGTCAGCCCGAGTTTGTAGAGTCCTTCAACAAACTTTGTCGGATTTTTGTCGTATCCTTTCAGGATGGTTTTGGCAACACCTATGTTAGAAGAAAACCAGATGGATTCTTCTACCGAGATGCGTCCGTATCCTCCCCGGTTCATGTTATGATCGGTCATACGGGCACCGTTATACATATATATACCATTGCCCACGTCAACTGTATCATATGGACTGCAAAGGCCATCTTCTAATGCCACCATAATAGAGGCTACTTTAAACGTAGAGCCCGGTTCTATTTCATCGGCAACCGCATGATTCTTGGTCTCGCCGTATACGCCCTCACGTATACGCCCCATGTTGGTGATCGCTTTGATTTCCCCGGTTTCCACCTCCATCACAACCGCAGTGCCCGATTCGGCGTCGATACTCTTGAGCATGTCCACGAGCGATTTCTCGGTGATATCCTGCAAACCTATGTCGATTGTGGTACGAATATCCATGCCGTCTATCGGTTCGATCTCTACCACATTGGTCCAACCCCCACCCAGACGGCGAACGGAACTGAGTCCGGCTTCTCCGCGAAGCAACGAATCATATTGTAATTCCAGTCCGTTTTTTCCTTTAGTTACTCCGTTTTCTTCAATTTCACCGTAGATGTCGCCAATTGTACGTGAAGCCAATGTGCCGAACGGTTTTTGCCTTTGCACCATTTCTTTGGTGTAAAATCCGCTTTTATATCTGCTTTGTCTCAGGAACGGATATTTTTTGATTTCTTTCAGGTCGGAATAAGAAATACGACCTTCAAATATAGGATATTGCCGACTTTTGCTTTTTAATCCGTTTAATAAATGAGTTTTGTATCCGGCAGGAGTACGGTTTTTGAGTTTGCGTGAAAGATAGATTGATAAAGAGTCGATCCCGTTTGTTTTGGAGTGCAGGAATGTGTCTACCGCAAAACCATCCGCTTTAAAGTCTATATAGGTCTGATAACGCGGAACGCTTGTTGCCATTAGCTTGCCATCTTCGGAATAGATATTTCCTCGTCCCGGCAGGATTTGCCGATTGGGGCGCTGCTGGCTGGCAGCTACCTTTTCCCACTTGTCTTTTTCGACAAAAGCCGTATTAAAAGCACAGAAAATAATCCCTGCAACAACCAACCCCAAAAAGACTACGACGATAAAATAGTTCGTCAGTATCCTGTTGGTTTTTGAATCTTGTTCATTTACATCTTTTTCTTCAGACATAGCCCTATTTATGAATTTCGTAAGGAGGTTTTTTGGCTACCTCCAACTCTACCCCCTGTTCCTCAATTAAAAATTCAATCTGTGATTGCCTGCTATTTCCTGTTAATTCAGACGAAATAGAAAGTGCCTCAAACCGGACATCCCGCAGTTGCTGTTGCAAACGATCTATCTCTCTTAGCTTCTGCATGCAGGTATATCTGTTCCCGATAAAGAAAAAGATCAGCACAACAACCAGTACGATCATTTTTGTATGCTTGACAATGAAATCCTCTTTCAGGATTCCCCCCCCAAGAATATACAAAAGAGAAAATTTCTTTTCTTTTCTTTTTGCCTGTTTTTGCTGTTTCTTTTCTTCCATATCTTTTGCTTATATCTTTTCAACGATACGTAATTTTGCACTTCTTGACCTCGGATTTCTTTCCACTTCTTCGGCAGACGGAACAATAACCTTGTTGTTGATCAGCCGAAAAGGCGTTTGCTTGTTGCCGAAAAAGTCCTGTTCGCTTTTACCTTCGAAATTACCTGTCTTCAAAAAGTTTTTCACCAAACGATCCTCCAGCGAGTGATAGGTAATAACGACCAACCGTCCTCCCGGTTTCAAAACCTGCAGGCACTGTTTCAGCATGTCTTTTAATGCCTGCATTTCATCATTTACTTCGATTCGTAATGCCTGAAATACTTGCGCGAGAAACTTTTTCTCTTTATCCTTGGCAGTAAATGGTTTGATTACTTCCAGAAAATCTTCGATCGTCAGTATCGGTCTGTTTGCCCTTTCTCGCACCAGTAAAGACGCTAACCTGCGGGCAATTTTCAATTCTCCATAGAGATAGAACAAATCAGCCAACTCTTCTTCCGGATAATTATTGATCACATCAGCTGCAGTTTTGCCCGAACGCGTATTCATGCGCATATCCAGCGCTCCTTCAAAACGAAACGAAAAGCCACGGTCTTTATCATCAAAATGATGAGATGAGACGCCTAAATCCGCCAGTATCCCGTTCGTTTCTCCTACGATTCCGTGATAACGGGCAAAATTGAATAGATAACGGAAGTTGCTCCGGATAAAAGTGAAGCGATTATCTGCCGGGATATTTTGTTCAGCATCAGCGTCCTGATCGAATCCGTAAAGCTTTCCGGAGTTTCCCAAACAGGTCAGAATTTTGCGAGAATGTCCTCCCCCGCCAAAGGTAACATCGACGTATATGCCGTTAGGAATAATAGCTAACCCTTCAATACTCTCGTTTAGCATGACCGGCACATGATAAACCACCTCGTCTTCTCCCATTTCTCGAATTTGATTTCACTAATTGACAGTAAAATTAAATACTTTCGTCCAATATAAACAATAAATATTTAGAAAAAGTTATCAACACCCTGTGATAATGTATTTTACCCTCATTAATATGCCGTGTTACTTTAAGTTGGTTTTTAATGCGTTTGCCTTGTTGCAGCAGCAAGTTTTTGGAATTATCATTTTGGCACAATATATTGCAAAATTGTTTCTTTTTGAATTTCCAACAATTGTTTAAATATGTTTATTTACATCGTTTTTATGTGAAAAATAGACGATTTTTTCATCAAAATGTA
>DAIPZX010000005.1:0-19594 GCA_036781995.1 Massilibacteroides sp.
CGAATGGGTTCGGTAAATGGTAAATTAAGAATAGTTTTGGCTGAATAGTTACTAATAAACAAAGAAACGAAGGCATTGTTCATATCGTTGTTTCTAATCAAAAGAAAGATAAGGTTTCAGACGGGCTTTGTCTGCTTCGGTAAACTCTTCGAGCAGATCCAGCATCTCCCAACCGGATAGCTTCCCTTTTCGTTCCTGCATGCGGATGATTACGCGTGCTTGTTTGTAGTTGAGGTAAGGATGGCGTGGAAGAGATTCAAATTGAAATTCATTGACCGCTAATTGACGGATTAGAGAAGCATCTGCCTCAAACCAAACGGCAAGCTCTGTGTATTTTTCTTCATCTATGCCGTAAACCTCCCGCAGTTGAGACACTGCGTAATATCCGCCTAACAACTCCCGGTATTTGACAATCCGATTTGCAAAAGCAGTCCCGATTCCCGGAACTTTCTTCAATACAGTGGTGTCTGCGCTGTTCAACTCTACGATTGTTCCTTTGGGGTATTTTTGTGCAAAAGTTGAAGCGGATTTTGTGAAACGAGGTTTGGCGGTATACTTTCTTTTGGGTGAGGTCGTTGGATTGATTGACTGCTCGGATTGCGGCGCCGATGGGGCAGTTGTTGTGGATACCGTATCGGGAAAGACTACATTTGTTTCGGTTTCGGCTTTTGTTATTGCCGATTCCTGTTTTGGTAGAATATAGAAGTCTTTCAGGATAAGTAAAATAAATGCTGTCGAAATAACAAGAAGCAAAAGCGTCAAGGCTCGTCTTTCTCCTTTAGAAAAATAAAAAAAATCTTTCCATCCCATGAAGTTAAGGTTTTAAATGTTTGTGTTTTATTTAGAATAATCCGGTGATCAGCCTGATGAATCCCACTTCGTAAAGAAGAATCAGTGCGATTGCTACCGGAGCAATATATTTAACAAAAAAGGCATACGCGTTAAAGAAATAGAAAGGAATAGTTCCTTCATTGGTGAGTTCTGCTTTGAGAATCTTTTTTTCGATCCGGAATCCGACAAAGATACAAATCAACATTCCCCCGAGTGGGAGCATGATTTTAGCGGTAATATAATCTAAAAAGTCAAAGAATGTTAGTCCGAACAAGGTGTATTCTTTCAGAACGCCAAGCGATAAAGAACAAAGAGAAGCCAGAATAAAAATGGATACGGAAACATAATTAGCGGCTTTCTTACGTGAGATGTGATGTTCCTCATGCAGGTAAAGCGTAACCACTTCGTGCAATGAAATAACCGATGTGATCGCCGCTACAGCAAGCAGCGTATAGAAGATGAAAGCCCAAAGATTACCCCAGGGCAATTGTCCGAATACATTGGGAAGTGTAATAAATACCAGTTCTGCTCCGGCTGTGGGTTGAATACCAAAGCTAAAGGCAGCAGGGAAAATGATGATTCCGGCAAGTATGGCTACCGAAATTGAAATGACATTGACCTGAAAGGCGGTTTCTTGCATGTTTGTTTGCTTCCCGAAATAAGACGAGTAGGTAATCAGGCAGCCCATTCCGATGCTGAGAGAGAAAAACGCCTGCCCCATTGCGCTTAATACAGCTGCGGAGTCTATCTTGCTGAAATCCGGCTCGAACAGGTATTTTAGTCCTACGCCGGCATTCGGTAATGTAACGGAGCGAATGGCCAACAATAATAGAAAGACAAACAAAAGAGGTATTAATATCTTGGCGGATCGTTCAATTCCCTTTTTGACGCCCGACATGATGACAAATTGGGTGACGCCGACAACCACCAATGTCCAGAAAATAGGACGGAGAATACCCGATGAAAAGGTGTCGAAGTCTGTTTTAAAATCTGTAGCGGTTCTGTTTTCAAAGGAATGGAAAACTGACTGAAACATGTAGTCCAACGTCCACCCCGATACTACCGTGTAGAAACCGAGTATAAGGAAGGAAGCGATAACGCCGTTGTATCCGATGAGATTCCAGCGAGTGCCCGGAGCTAATACGTCAAAAGCTCCCGTAACATTCCGTTGTGAATGCCGGCCGATGAAAAACTCGGTAATCATCACCGGTAATCCCAGAAATAAGACACAGAGAATAAATACCAATAAAAAAGCGGCTCCCCCGTGAGCGCCGCACATATAAGGAAAGCGCCAGATATTGCCTAACCCTACGGCAGTGCCGAGCGTAGCCATTAGAACGCCGAATTTACCACCGAAGGTTGCTCTTGCAGTCTTTGTCATTATCGCAAAACGTTTTATTTAGAGACGATCCCGTCTTTGATGTGAATAACCCGGTCTGTGTCGGATGCCAATTGTTCATCGTGTGTAACGATCACGAAAGTCTGTTTCATCTGATTTCTGAGATCGAAAAACAGAGCGTGAAGCTCTTCTTTATTTTGGGTGTCCAAACTTCCGGAAGGTTCATCTGCCAGAATAACTGCCGGGTTGTTAATTAAGGAACGGGCAACAGCTACGCGCTGCTTCTCGCCGCCGGATAATTCTGCCGGTTTGTGAGACATTCGATCCGTTAGTTTCAGAAAATCCAAAATTTCTTTCGCTTTCTTTTCCGCGACAGCCGCTTTTTCTTTGGCAATAAGCGAAGGGATCATGACGTTTTCCAAAGCGGTAAATTCCGGGAGTAGCTGATGAAACTGGAAAACAAAACCGATATTCCGGTTTCTGAAGACCGACAGTTCTTTTTCGCCAAGTCGTGCAGTTTCGGTTCCGTTAATCAATAACCGGCCGCTGTCTTGCTTGTCTAAAGTGCCGATAATTTGCAGAAGAGTCGTTTTTCCCGCACCGCTCGGTCCTACAATAGATACGATCTCTCCCTGATTAATCGTGAGATCAATACCTTTTAATACCTGCAGCGATCCGAAGCTTTTGGTTATCCCTTCTGTTTTTATCATTTCCATTCTCAATACGTTTAAGACAGATTGGGTACAAAAGTAATAAATCTAAAGTATATGAAGGACTCTTCGATTGGGATTCTCTGCTTTTTAAATGCGTTTACCCTGTGCTACGAACATTAAAAAATCAGCTGTATGCCCGCAGAAAAGCCGATATGTATCTGTTGCAAGCGGTCTTCATTGAATTTTTTCCAAATAGTATGTTTGGGAAACAGGTTTTTATAATCTTGATTCTCTGTCGACATGTAATTTAGCGTCGGTCCGGCAAACAGTTCCCATTGAGGGGTAATCTGAAACGCCGGCATGACGGCAAATGTATGTTGGGATACAGCGTCTTTATCAGCAACTACATTCCAATTTGTTTTCAACTCGTTATTGATACGAAAACGGGAGGAAACAGGAATGTGTCCTCCTAAACCGGCTTCGGTGAAGAATTTATGTTTAGACGCATCGTGATTAAAGCCTACGCCTAATATGCCATACAGGATTCGCCCGCCGGAACGAAACGACAACATGGCGCTGCCCGTTTCGTTATACGTTATCCCGAGTCCCATTTCTCCGCCATACTTGATGATATTAACGAGGCCGATAGGGTAATCATTCCGCTCTGCCACATTGACTAATGTGGCTAACTGAAACCCGGTTACATTTTTGGCCACATTGACCAATCCTCCTATTTGGAAACCGCTCACATCTTTTGCTGTATTTACTACCCCCGCAATCTGATTTCCTATGATGTCGCCACTGACTAAGTTTTGTACGCCTGCAATGGAAAAGCCTTTCATGTTGCCTCTGTTTATGTTGCTAAACGCGGCTGCCTGAAAACCGATCATGCTGCCGTTATTTATATTACTCAATCCTGCGAATTGAGACCCGACCAGATCGCTTCGATTCACATTCCCTAATGATGCGAATTGCCAGCCTACCATGCTTTTCCCATTCATGTTCCACAACCCGGCAAACTGTAGTCCGGCCACGCTGCCGGTGTTATAGTTTGTTAAACCGCCAAATTGAATGCCGGTTACATAATTGGAGATATTCGCCAATCCACCGATCTGTAATCCCTGAAAATCCTGTGTTTTATTAAGACCTCCCGCAAACATAAAACCCTTCCCGTTGTTTCCGGCAATCGTTGCCAATCCGGATAAGTGGAAGCCCGAAATATCATTGACGGCATACATTCCCAGACTGCTTATCGAGAAACTGTTTACGCTACCTGAAATACCGGCCAGTATATTAAGCGAAACATGATTGTCATACTTCGGAGCTTCTGTTCCTTGTGTACTGAGCGGAGGGAAGAAACTCAATTGAAAAGCGGCCTTTTTGGTATCGTTGTTTTGAGCATAAAGCCCCGTTATTTGCAAACAAATCAATAAAATGATTACTCCTGTCTTTTTCATGACTCAAATCTATTATATGTGTATTTTATTATTTACCTGTAAATTCTCAATATTATCATTGCAAAACAATGCTTCCGCAGGAATTGGAAATAGTAACAACGGCCGAAGGTGCTTCTGTTTTGCCGGCAGTCCCGATAAAGACGTCTTTTTTGTCCGGGGTCTTATCTCGGAAAACAATGTTTCCTGTATCAATACTACCGAAACTACTATATAAGGATGCTTTGAATTGGTGATTCTCGTTCAGTGCAATTTTCACTTTAGCGAAGGTCGCGTCTACTATTATTTCCGAAAACCGTTCATCTACTTTGTCAATGGTCAGAGATCCATACGTAAACCCTTTTGCGTGGAATGATTCCGTCAGGTGTCTTATTTCCACATCCGAAAAACCGGATTTCAGTTCCACATTTCCCCCTTTATCCAGGTCAATACTGGCACGCGTAACTTCGCCTGTCAGCGATTCTATTTCTCCGAATTTACCTTTTGAGTATCCGCTTTTCAATTGCATTTTCCGGCATTTATTGACTATTGGATTACCATGGCGTATGGAAAGGTTTATTTCCGATAATACATTGGCATAAAAATCACCGTATTCCACATTTACTTTTGCCGGTCCGTTGGCATTGTTCATACGTATATCTCCGAATTTATTGTCCAATACATAGCCTGTATTCGCCGGGGCGGTAATCTCATAATCCACATTGCGACCGCAGTTTTCGCAATTGATTTTGCGCACGGACGTTGTTGCGGAAACCTGATTGTTATTCTGATTGAATTTTACATCGACAGACTCGGAAGCCTCTTGTGCTTGTTTTTTGTTTTCTCCTTTTCCTGTAACGACTATTTTTATCCGGATCACATTCTCGCTTCCTTCAATAATCCGAATGTTTCCAAACTCATTTTTAATAAACAGGCGTGGCATATCGCTAACGGTAAATGTTCTCGATATCTCCCGTTTATGTTCGGACAACGACTCTGTTTTGCCGCTAAGTGTCTTTGCATTCGTTTCCAACGTTATAAACGACAAGGAAAGAATCGTCATATATATAATGCTACATACATATTTCATGACTATTTTGTATTAAGGGATTTCTTTAATTATGTTCTGTATATTTTGTAATGCTTCTATTTTATGCGTATAAACTGTAGATATCAAAATAATATATTCGTCGTCCGGTATTTGTACTGCCGGGACAGGTTCATTTTCAATTTCTTCAATATTGGCAAGTAATGCTTCCCGATTTGAATGCTCCATAGACTGAACTAATCGCTTCGTAATATCCGCTTGTTCTTCTAATTGCATATGATAATAATGACTCACCTCGGCCAATTCTGATCGCGAAGGTGGTTCTGTTGTTAAGTTCAGCAGAAAAACGAACCCGGCAATCATCGCGGCACTAATGAGTATGGTTACCGTGAACAAGCGTTTTTTCCATATGATTGGGTGTTCAGTTGCACGTTCGGAACCCATTTGATTCAGTCGGTGCTCGAAGCGTTCGCGATGACCGTCAGGAAGCTTTCCTCCCCGCCCAAAAACAGCATCGGCATTCGCTTCTATTTTATCAATCCATTTTTCGCTCATTATTTTTTTGGATTAAAATGTTTTTTAATTTGGTGATTCCGCGCGTATACTGTACCCGCACTGACGAGGCATTTACCCTCAATAGATCAGCTATTTCCGAAAAATTCATTTTTTCAAACAATCGAAGCAACAATACGCTCCGGTAAATATCCGGCAGTAAGGCAACCGCCTCTTTGATTTCATCGATACTGAAGTCATACTCGTCTTCCTCATCCGGCGCTTCCGTATTTGGAATGTCTTCTTCCACAAAAACAAACTCTTTTCGCCTCCGCACCACATCGATTGCCGCGTTTATTGCGATACGCCGCAGGATTCGTTCCATCGCTTCGGCTTCGTTATGCAGCAACTCCGTTCGGACAAACACTTTCAACATCGTGTCCTGAGTAATCTCTTCAGCCTCATTTTCATTTCCTGTGATGGCATATGCGCTATGGAATACAGAACGAACAAACAGATCATAGAATAGCATTTGTGACTGCGTGTTACAGTCGCGTACTCCGTTTATTATATAACTATAATTGCTCATTCTATCTACATAACGTAACAAATCCGGATTTGCTACATATAAGATTCAAAATAATTGGATTTTATACAAAGAGATGAATTTTCTTTTTTATTTAGCTGAACCCGTGTACATTTGCATAACAATGAAATCGGCTCGTAAGAAATCACAAGCACTGCCCAATCAACCTCGGGTACATAAGGTGGCTTTTATGCTCAACGATGAAGAGTATAAGGCAGTAGAACGTTATTTGCAAAAATATGAAATACAGAACAAATCGCGCTGGTATCGGGAAACGATCCTTTCTCATGTGCTTCGCACCCTGGATGAAGACTATCCTACATTATTCAAAGAAATAGAAATGAGACGATGAGCCTGTTAGACGATAATTATTTCATGAAACAAGCCTTGATTGAGGCGCGTTATGCTGCGGAAGAAGGGGAAGTGCCTGTTGGCGCTGTTGTAGTATGTAACGATCGGATTATTGCCCGTGCGCACAATCAAACCGAACGATTAAATGACCCGACGGCGCATGCCGAGATGTTGGCTATTACGGCGGCCGCAGGTGTGTTGGGTGCTAAATACTTATCGGATTGCCGGCTGTATGTGACGGTAGAACCTTGCGTTATGTGCGCAGGCGCGATTGGTTGGGCACAAATCGGCACAATTGTCTACGGCGCCTCCGACGAGAAACGGGGATTTGCTAAATACGCCCCTTTGGCCATGCATCCTAAAGCAATAATAAAAAGCGGAGTTCTGGAAGCAGAATGCGCGGAGGAAATGATGTCTTTTTTTAAGAAGAGGCGGACTATATAAGCCATTATACTCCCTACCTGGAGGTTTCTTTTATCTCCTCATAATCCACATATTCTCCTTCGTCTTCTCCGATGATCTTTTTACGGGGAGTCGTGTCCTGATAAGTTCTTGACGAATTTGTTTGCTGCCGACTCGATGAAGTAGTTCGGCGTCGTTGTCTTCCCTTGCTCGTATTACTGCTCTCCTTTCCGAATAAAATATTCTTAATCATGCGAAATACGGAGAACCCCAATAGAGAGAGGAGGATCAGAAAAAAGAGTAACAGTACAAATAAAAACTTAAGCATAGACCTTATATTCTTTTTGGGAAATAGTTAGAATCACAAATATAAGAAATCTTACCGATCACTTTTTGTTAAAAAAAGACAAGATTATATATAAGAGGATGGAACCCGCCAGTCCGAGGAAGCCGAATACGATAACAAAAACAGCAGAACAGCCGATCAGAATATAGCGAAGTTCATTTCCTTTCCAGGCAAGAGACTTTATTTTCAAAGAAAACATAGGAACTTCTGATACTAATAAAAAGGACGTGATACAGCATACGACTATAGCCAGAAGCACAAATAGCTGTGGGCTGTTTTGTATAACCGGTTGTATTGAATAGGCAGCAGACGACAGAAATAAAGCGTGAGCCGGAACCGGAAGTCCGATAAACGAAGTGGCTTGCCTGGTGTCAATGTTAAACTTTGCCAACCTGAGTGCTGAAAAAACAGGGATTATAAAAGCAAGATAAGGAATGTAAACATTCAGACTTCCTAAAGGCAAAGACGGTGCAGCCAGCCTGAGTAAACTAAAAAGAATCATTCCGGGGGCAACACCGAAGCCAACCATATCCGCCAATGAATCCAGGTCTTTTCCTATCGGAGAGAACGCGTTAAACAAACGAGCCGCAAATCCATCGAAAAAATCCAGAACCGCTGCCGCGATAATCCAAAGGGTAGCATAAAGGATATTACCTTCTAATGCCATTACACAGGAGATACAACCGCAGACCAAACTCAAAGAGGTGATTGTATTCGGGATATACTTGGTTATAGTCATTGCCGGATAATCTTTTATTGATAATTACAATTTCCTAACCGGGCGATAGGCGTTTGATTTCCGGTTACTTTCTGATCCATTTCAACCAAAACTTCTGTTCCTATCGGAAGATATACATCCACACGGGAGCCAAACTTAATGAATCCCATCTGTTCGTTGACATTGCACTTTTCTCCGACTTTGGCGTAGGTAACGATCCGGCGCGCCATAGCTCCGGCGATTTGTCGTGCTAATACATCTATGCCGCCGCGCGTGGTGATTACCACAGCCGAACGTTCGTTTTCCGTACTGCTTTTAGGCAGATAAGCAGCCATGAAGCGCCCTGAGTTATGAGATACATGTTTTACCGTTCCGTTCACCGGAAACCAGTTGGCGTGGACATTAAAGACAGACATGAATATGGATATCTGAAGCCTCTTTTCATTTAGTATCTCATTTTCCATCACTTCTTCGATGGCTACAATCGTTCCGTCTGCCGGTGCGATAACAAGACCTTCGGAATCGTAGGGAAATCGTCTGTAAGGGCTACGGAAAAAATTGAGGACTAAAAGGAATAATATGGTGGAAAAACATAAGATAGAATAAAATAAAAGACCTTTGCCAATTGTATGATAAATGACAAGATTTGTAAAAAAAAGAATTGTAAATAAAGATAATAATAATCCTGTTCCTTCTCTATGTACTTTCATTCCTTTAAATTGCTGCGTGCTTACACTGTCTTTTTTTCTATTATAGAATGCGCAAAAGTATTTAATTTTACGGAATATAAAAAATTATATCACTCAATCACTTGTTCTAATTTATGTAATTCTATATACCAGACATAACCGCTTACTTGTTTATAGCCTATCTGACGAATCAAATCCATATAATCTTTCACTTGCTTGTGGTATTTTTTTTCTTCTTTTTCTCCGAATTTGTAATCTACAACGACAACTTCTCCATTTCGGAACATGACACGATCCGGTCGTTTGGAAAAACCTTTGGTAAAGAGGATATCTGTTTCGTTCAATACTTGAAACGAACCATCATACCATGCGCTAACCGCCGGTTCTGTTAGATAAGCAGTAAGGCGTTGTTTTAAATCTGCGGCTTCTGTTTGCGTAATTATTCCGGACAGAACGGAGCTTTCTATTGCAGAGGGAATGTCTTCTGTCGTAAAAATCAGACTAAGTATGTCGTGCATGACGGCTCCTTGTTTCCTTTGTTTGTCATCAAAGAACAGATTCTTTCCCCTCAACCGTAGGTGTAAGCGATTCTGAGAAGAAACCGAGTGGAACTTCGCCGCAGGTAATTCGGTTATATCGGTCTTGGCTTCTTTTTGAGGTGTTTTATACCATTCACCTAACTCAAACAGGTTTTCTTCAGGTTCGAAAACGGCAGACAGGTTTAACTGTGTGCCGGTCTCGCTAAGCTGATCCTGATACAGTCCCATCCACAGTAATTCGGAGATGTTGTTGGCACGATTTAGTCCGGCGCCTGATTCATCTATTTTCTTGGGGCGGGGAGCAAAAACAATCAATTCTTCTTTTGCCCGGGTGAATGCTACATAAAGTGTGTTCAGATTGTCGATGAAAGCGTGCAATTTCTCCTTGAAGTAATCTTTGGCAAAATAGGTGTTCGCTAATATCTGTCCATACCGCACAGGTACTAAATGTAAATGATCGAAAGGAGCAGTTGAAGGACGACACCAAAGGATGACTGATTTTGTAGGTTTATGATCTATTTCCCAATCTCCGAATGGAATGATTACCGCTTTAAAGCCGAGCCCTTTGGATTTATGAATGGTCATAATCCGGATCGCGTCCTGATCATTAGGCGTCGTGATTGTTTTTCTATAGCCTGCATCATCCCACCACTTCAGAAAATGACCTGTATCCGCGTTTTCCTTTTGGGAAAACTCCAGCACCAGATCCAGAAATGCCTGAACAAAGACTTGCTCGTTCTCTGGAAATTTATCGACAAACAGGCGGTATATTCCTTCGGTCATTTCATAGAGGGAGCGTCTGGATAATTGGCTGAGCGTTCGTTCTGTTTCATCCGGAAATGTGGCGATTGTTTCATCGAAACTTCCGAGTAACGCCACATAAGCAAACAGAGCCATCTGGCGATTCGTGCGGTCTTCCCGGTTCTTCAGATGTTTCAGAACAGCGATAATAAAACGAACGGCAGGCGAACTGTTTACGAATAGCGCATCGTCTGATATGATATCGTATTTATATGTTGTGCCGGTATGTGTTTCCTTGTAGTCTAATAGTAATTCGGCTACGGCGGCTCCTTCCAGATTTGTACGTACCAGAATGGCTATGTCTTTTAATTGATAGCCGCCATCTTGTAGTCGCTCGATTGTTTCAGGTAGTTTGTTTAGTGCTTCTTCTTTCCAATCGGTATCTTTCTCTTGCGGAAGGAAAGAAATCTGTACATGTCCGGTTTGCCCGGCAAGCGCATCAGGTGTTAACTGTGTACTTTCATCATACGCCTTGTTGATGCGTGAAGTAAACTCTGCTTGTTCCGCTTCGGTCAGCGAGGAAGACGCTACCTGTTCGTTGTATTGCTTTTGAAGCAGGGTAGGGGTTGCTGAAAAGAAAGCATTATTAAAATCAACGATATGGCGGCAACTTCTCCAATTCTCTTTCAGTGTTTCCTCCTGCAATTCTGTCGGTGAAAAGTCTCGTTGTACCTGATTGTCCAAAAGAGTCCAGTCTGAATTGCGAAAGCGATAGATGCTCTGCTTTACATCACCGACAATCAGATTGTCATAGGCTTGTGCCAGACTTTCCTTCAATAGCGGACGGAAATTATCCCATTGCATTTTGCTGGTGTCCTGAAATTCGTCTATCATGTAGTGATCGATCCGTGTTCCCGTCTTTTCGTAGATGAAAGGAGTGTCGCTTCCTGCGATGATTTTATTCAGTAACTCGGTTGTATCCGCGATCAGAAGGATGTTTTTTTCCTCTCTGTAGGTGGCTATCTGATTGGAAATATCGGTCAGTATGCCTAATGTATAATAATAGCGGGTAATTTCTTTAGCTGTATAATAAGCGGTCAGATCGGCAAAAAAAGCCAAAACTGCTTTAATGCAATCGTTCAGTCCATCCTGCATAACACAGGCAATGATTTGCTGTGTCGCGGCAGGAGTCGTTTTGGTATAACAGCCTTCCGGATTGTCTGCAAAACTGTAGAATGTAGCCGAAGGCTCTTTCATTTCTCCATTTGCGAGCTTTTGAAAAGAGAGCATGGCTGAACGGCTACCCCCTTTGAAATCCGATGGTTGCAGTCCGTATTGCTCCATTAATGAAAGACCTTTCTCTCCCAATCGCTTTGCTTCGGCTTCTATGGAGCCAACTATCTTTATCAGTTCTTCCTTGTATTTTTCCAGCGCTTGCTTGTCTTCCAGATCTTTTGCCACATCAGCGCTGAGCGCTTTATAGTTTTCCTTAAATATCTCCTGTCCTAAGGTCATGATGCTTCTGCGTAGATTCCATTCACCCCCATTTTCAATCTTATCTTCGGCAAAACGAAGCAGCCAGTTCAGCAACTCTTTATTCTCCGGTTTCTCTAAGTCGGCCAACAGATTGTCTACGGCTTCTGTCAAGACAAGCGTCTGATCCATTTCAATACCGTATCCTCCCTGCAAACCTATTTCACGGGTGAAAGCACGCATTGTTTGCTGAAAGAAACGATCGATTGTGCTGATGTTGAAAGCCGCATAATCATGCAATATCCGAATGAGAATACGTTTGGCTTCCTTGCGAACCGCTTCTTCCGAAAGATGACGTGTTGTGGAAAGTGTTTTGACAAAAGAAGATGCTTGTCCGGATGCCAGCAGATACAATTCTTCTACGATCCGGCTTTTCATTTCGTCTGTAGCCTTGTTGGTAAATGTCACCGCGAGAATACGGCGATAAGCGTTTGGATGAGTAAAGAGTAGCTTCAGATACTCACCGGTTAGTTTATGTGTTTTTCCGGCACCGGCAGATGCCCTGTAAACCGTTAGCATAAAGCATTAAATTAGGCGGCTTTTTGTATATCCTTCTTTTTGTAATATTTCGAGCACCTTCTTACGAAGGTCTCCCTGAACAATGATTTCACCGTCTTTGGCAGAACCTCCGACGCCGCATTTTACTTTTAATAATTTGCCTAAAGCGGTCAAATCATCCGATGTGCCGGTGAATCCGGTGATTAGTGTAACCATTTTGCCTCCCCGGTTTCGTTTGTCTAACGAAATCCGTAAAAGTTGTTTTTCTACGGGAAGCGTGTCTGCTTCTTCCTCCTCTCCTGTATTGTATTGGAAATCGGGATTGGTTGAATACATAACCCCAAGCCGGCTTTTCCAGTCGTTATCTTTCATCTTTTCAAAGTCTGTTTTTTTATCCTTTACTGATCAATACGGTTACATAAGCCGCCATACCTTCTTCACGTCCGGTGAAACCAAGCCTCTCTGTTGTGCTTGCCTTGATGGATATGTCTTCTTCGCTCACCTGCATTACTTCGGCCAAGCACTGTTTCATGGCGGGGATATGCGGATTTAATTTAGGACGTTCTGCGGCTATGGTCGCATCTAAATTGCCGAATGCATAACCCGCCTCACGTATTAAATCCATCGTGTCTTTTAACAATATCTTACTGGCAATGTCTTTATATTCTCCTGCCGTATCAGGAAAGTGATAGCCGATGTCCCGAAGATTGGCTGCACCTAACAGCGCGTCGCAAATAGCATGTATCAATACATCCGCGTCGCTGTGTCCTGACAAACCGGTTGTATGCGGAATCTTAATCCCTCCCAACCACAGATCACGTCCTTCCGTCAGCGCGTGTACATCAAATCCGAATCCAACCCGAATCTTCATCCTGTTGTGCTTATCTGATTAATCCTTTCAGGCCATCCATGTCAAATGACAGAGAGAAACGTAATGTCTGGTCTAATGGGTTGCTTTGTACCGTACTGATCAGATAAGCGGCGTCCAACTGGAATACGCTCATGCGAAATCCTGTACCAATAGAAAAGTATTGCCGATTTCCTTTGTTCGGATTCTCGTAATAATATCCACCGCGGATAAAGAATTGTTCATTATAACTATACTCTGCTCCAACTGAAATATTGATTTCCTGTAGTTCTTCACTAAATCCGCCGGGCGCATCGCTGAATGAGCGGAAAATCCCTTTTATTCCGGACATGGAGTTATACTCTTCCTTCTGTTGTTCGTAATCATCGTCCGTATTGCCTTCACTTCTGGCTAAGGTAGGGACTAAGTATTTGCTCAGATCCAGATAGAAACCGATGCGGTTGTAATCATCCAGAGGATATAATAATCCTGTTCCAAGTCTCAATGTGGTTGGTAAAAACTGGTTTGTTGTTCCGCCATCATAAGATATCTTGGTGCCAATGTTTGAAACATTAAAACCAAAGCTCCATAATGCTTCCGCGTTGCCAACCATGACGTATTTTTCAAGATAACCCGCCACGTCGGCAGCATAAGCATTTCCTGCCTCTTGCTCCTCGGATTCCTGAGCTCCCATATCAGATCGTATATAGCGTAAAGCGACAGCCATGGAGAAATAGTCGGATAACTTACGGCTATAGCTCACATCCAACGCCATTTCATACGGATTAACGGAATAACCCATACCTTCTCCCTGTTCCTGTGAACTTATGGGTACATCTCCTAATGTGAAATAACGCAGGGAGGCCCCGATTGCCTGCATGTCGCTGTCTCCAATCTTATAGTAACCACTCAGATTAGCCAATGCCACATCGTTTACCAGTTTCCTTAACCAAGGCGTATACGACAGAGCGACACCCGCCTTGCTGGTCATAAACGCGTATTTAGCCGGATTCCAATATTGTGAGTTCTCATCAGGCAAGGTAGAAACACCATTATCGCCCATCGCACCACCACGTGCGTCCGGAGCAATGGATAAAGACGGTACTGCCGTATTGATCGGAGCAAAATCTTTTCGCTTGTCGAGATCTTGAGCTCTAACCTGTTCCGCCATGGGAAGCACCCATAAAAGCAAGGTGATGAATACCGGGACTAATTTATTACTTCTAATCATATTCTTTTTTCTAATCATAAACACTAACTAATTAAACTCTTTTTCTTTACGCTTATTGTGCCAGAATTATTAATTTCTTCGCGTCGGTCGCCTCTTTAGAATTATTTGTGCTGATTGCTGCGCGGTAGATGTATACTCCGGGACGCAGATGGGCGCCTTTTCCGTTTTGCAGATTCCATTCTACAGTAAGCGGATTGCCGTAGCCGGATACTCCCTGTTCTTCCCCTCTCCAATGCAAACGCCCCATCATGTCGTAGACCAGAATGGTTACTTTTACGGTGGATTCCGGACGGTTGTGGTAGAGATAGAACGTGACAGTTTCCCGTGCGGGTGAAGGAGAAGCCGTCAGCTCATATAATTTCGGTTTTAAACCTTCCACCACTTCGAATGAGAAAGTTGTGTCTGTCGCGTTGTTTAACACATCCCATACTTTTAATTCTGCTGTGTGAATCCCGGTGGATAGTTCCGGTATCGGGAAGTGCAGCATGCCTTCTCCATCTGAACCCGAGATTGTTTTATAAAAAGGATTCAGATTGTAGGTTCGTGCTGATTGACCGTCGATAGCCAGTGTTATATCATGTCCTATGCTGCTGCCTGTAATGTTGACTCCGGTTTCATCCCAGATTCTAACGGCCAGTAGCGGAGTTGTGTTTACTTGTCCCCCTTCCATGAACGTAGAGTCGTTCAGGTAGAGCGAACGTATCTCCGGTCCTTCCTTATCTTCTATATCTCCATCTGTACCCCATACTTTGTAGTTCAGGAATGCACCTTTGGCTTCTTTGCCTGTGGTTGGGTTGACGGCATAGAAACTCATCTTTCCTGCCTGACCGGTGTAGGAGATGTCAATAGGAACGGTAAAGGTGAACTCAAACTCTCCGTTTGTTACCGCTTCATTGCCCACAAATAGTTTATTCGGATAGTCGGTAAACGATATTTTCGATCCCGTGTGATTATTATCTAATGTGGTGATGTCAACCTGACTGTCAAAGATGGTCGGGTTGATTTCTCCGTTAAATTCCGTATCTATATTGCCGCTACCGTCTAACACATTTCCTTTTATTGTTATCTTTTGCAGTGCACTGAACGTTACGGGTTCGTCTGAAATCGGCTTTCCGTTTATTTCGGTCAGCCGAATACCGGTTGTTGGATAGTTCAAGCGCAGGGCAGGGTCGCCGATCAGGATAATATTGAGCTTTTGAGCTCTTCCTGATTGTCTTTTGGTTTGCATGATTACTTTTCCCAGCGTAGGATAGATGCCGTCTGTTTGCGTAAAAAGGCTTTTAAGCAGCAAATCATTCATGTTGTAATTACTCTCAGAGTAGGCCACACGCATGGTGGTGAAAAGGGCAATCCCGCCGCTCTTGGCGTTGAGGAATACATCTTCGCCGGCAGAAGTGAGCAGACCATCGAATGGCGTAAAATCACAAGTCGCCGTAATCCAGAGCGGAAGATTGGTGTAGGAGAATTGATTAATATCAGATTGAATCAGGACTTTCTCATCACTCCAGGAATCTTTACTTCCGTGACCCGTATAGTTGAGCAGAAACGTTCCTTCTTTGAGTTGTTGCATCAATCCCGAACGTATTGTGGGGTAAGTGGCGAATCCACCGCTTGAATTATCTTTTTTATGTGCATCAAACAGAAGTTTTTTTGCCATGATCTCCGGATGATTGGCGGTAACCATATCTGCCAATTGATTCGCCTGTGTCATGAGGGATGTTGTAAAAGAAGGGTTGTCGCTTTGGCTGCCATCGTCTCCCAAAAACGTAACTGAGTTTTTCCATGAACCATATTCCTTATTATCCATATAAGCGATCACCTTGTCTACGGCGTTTTTCGCTTGGGCGGTAGTTCTGACCGGGAATCTGCCGATGCCTAAATCTACGGTTGCGATAGGGATATCACCTCCCTCATGGTCTTCTAAAAAACCAAAGTAATCGTCCGTCACGTATGTGCCGGAGATTGAACTGGCATAAAGTGAATTCTGAGATTGAAACGTGAGCAGAAAATTACTCATATTGACAGACTTCCATGGGGCAGTCAGTTGGCGGTTGTCATATGAGCCGTCTCCAAACAGCAGCAGATACTTCGGCGCATCGGCTTCGGATGTAGAGCGGTCATAAAACATTTTCATGAACCGGCGATAAGCTGTTGCATCCGGAGTACCGCTTGAAAACTCATTGTATATGGTTTGAGGCTCTACCACATGAACAACCAGGCCATCCCGTTCGCGGTGTTCGTCTGCCAGGCGTTCTGCCTGAGCAAAAAAGTTTTTAGGCGCGATGATAACCAGATCTGTTTGACTAAGCGCATGCAGATTCTGTGTTTCTACTTCGCCTGCGAACTCAGGCGATGCGATTGTGCCGTTCGGCTGTACCAGCGCGTACTCTCTCATGCCCTGCGCTTTTTCAAAGAAAGAGAGTTCGGAGCCGTTCAATGATGTTTCCACGACCTGTGCCGCTTCGTTTTCCGTGACATCAAAAACAAGCATGTCTGCTCTTCCGTTTTGAATGACAAAGCGCGCGTTGGATGCTTCCGCGTCAGCCGATCTGAACAAGGTTACTTCTTTGTAAGGGCGGAGTTCGCGTTTCATCTGCAGAATGAAATAGTCTAAACGAACGTTTTCATCTGTCGATCCTCCGGTGTACGTTATATTCACTTTGGTCGCTTCGTTTTTGGTTTCACCCCAAGTCTGTCCGGTAACTACCCTGTCCATTGCAGCAGTATATATATCCGTGATTCTGGAGAATGGGCGTGTGATGAGCAGTTCGTTATTGACAGACATTTTTACTTCTCCCTTTTCTCCCTTTGCTTTTGCGATAAAGCGGAAAGAAACTTTTCCCGGATCATTGGTAATACCCGGGACCTGATAAGTAGTGTCTAAGGTGCGTCTGGATTCAAAAGATTCTCCGAATAGCTCCCGTCCGGAACTGTAAACAGAAGCAAGTTCTTTCTCGTGAAGAATATAATCATCATAGGTCGTTATTCTCCGGGCAGCATCATCCGGGGTGTTTACCCTCGTTTTCATACGTAAGGGAGCATCTGTTTCGCGCAAGAAGTAATAGCCTGCTGTTGAATAGGGATTTTGCTCACGCATAAAAGTCCCATTCGAGTAAGTCCAGCGGATAGTTCCTTTTGCATAAAAGAGAATGAAATCACCATCTCCTTTCCATGTGGCTACTTCAGGCAAATCATCTATATAATCGTTTTTGGAGAAGTCTTCATTGAGCATATAACCACCATAGCCAAACACGCCGACTTTCGAAATGTCCGAAAACCCCATTTTTCTCAGATCCGCCGCAGTCAGTTTGTAGACACCCGTGTCGTTTACCTTTATCTTCACCCAACGCCCCTCGGATAGGGCGGAGTTTGGCGCATAACGATCTCCGTTCCCCCAAAGAGTCAGGGGAGAATGGAATAGATATAGGATAAGTACTAAATAGAAAATTCTCAACATAAGATAATATTATTATCAAACCTATCGCAGCATTGCTATAGATAATGCTGTTAATATTAACGAGATGCCGTGTTCTTTATTGTTTGCTCAGCGCACATAAAAGTCCAATAGTTTACGGTCTCCGATATATCCTTGCAGATGATCATTGATCTGAACCTGCCCTATGCCGGCAGGCGTGCCGGTATAGATCAAGTCTCCGATTTTGAGCGTGAAATAACGACTGACATAGGCTACGATCTGATCTGCCCGGAACAGCATGTCCGCCGTATTTCCTTCCTGCACCTTCTTTCCATTTATCTCCAGATGAAAAGAAATATTGTTTATTCCTTTCGTTTCCCGGAGTGGAATAAAAGTACCTGTTACCGCTGAATGATCAAAAGCCTTGCTTATCTCCCAGGGCAATCCCTGAGAGCGCAGCCTGGTCTGCAAGTCACGCGCCGTAAAATCAATTCCTACCGTGACCTCCTCATAATAACGGTGTGCAAACCGCTCGGCAATATTCTTTCCCAAACGGTTTATCCGGATAACTACTTCTGTCTCATAATGAATCTCAGACGAGAAGTCCGGTATGAAAAACGGCTTTCCATCTTTCAGCAACGACGAGTCTGATTTCATAAAAATCGTCGGCTCTGCTAATTCCAACGAATGATGAAGCTCTTTGTTATGAGCCGCATAATTCATTCCTACCGCGATAATTTTCATTTTATATTAATGTTCGATTGAATTCAGCCGGTTAAACATAACCGCCAGATGCGCATACATAGAAGTGTTCTGTACAACAATACCTTCCGGTACACGAATCCGGAAAGGGGTGAAATTCCACAAGGCTTTAATACCCCCGGCAATCATTTGTTCGGTTACTTCCTGCGCCTTCTCGACGGGCACGGTGATCACGCCGATAATCACGCCGGACTCCTTCTGCTTTTGCGGGAAATCACTAATGTGATAAACCGGTATTCCGTTAATCTGCTTCCCCGCCATTTCTCTCCGTATATCAAATCCGGCCACAATCTCAAGTCCGTATTGTTTTAATCCGGAGTCCTGTAACAGGGAACCTCCCAGACTGCCTACGCCAAAAAGAAAAGCTTTATGCTGGGCAGTAAACCCCAGGAATTGTTCCAATACATTTATTAAGGTCTCAATTTCGTAACCAACCCGGGTTTTGCCAGACACGTTAACGAAAGAAAGATCCTTGGCAACCTGACTGGCGTCTACGCTGATTTCCTTTGCGATCTGCGTAGAGGAGACAAATGCCTCTCCCTTGCCTTTGAGCAATTTTACAAATGCAAGATACCACGGAAGCCGTCTGAGTGTCGGTTCCGGTACTTTTATTACCTCTTTTGCAAAACTGTTAGCCATCGTTATTTTTCAGATATGTAATGTCTTAAATCTGTTGCAAAGGTAAGAACTTTTTTGTGTATTAATTATTTGACTACAATGTATTCTCTTGAATTTATACTCAAAAGATATATCACAGAATAAAAAAAGATTATCTTTGTCACAGTTAATTCCCTAATAGTTTTTATGAGCAAAACTAAAATCATAAAACCCCATAAGTACGTCTTGGTTAGTAAAAAAAACAGGCGTATTATTAATGGACCGGCTTTTACTGAAGACTAGTTCCCTCCCTCTTTCTTTTTGATATGAGAAACAATAGATTTTATTTGTCCATTTTATGTTGTGTGGACAGATGATGTCTTATCTAATCTGTTTCCTTTTCTATTCATATTATTTTCTAAACAATTAATCTACTCCGCATTTATTTTCACATTGAATAAATGGATTTTGTGTATCAGTGGGTATAAGCGTGGGTAGTAACATGAGTTACAAAGTCAGCAACTCATTAAAGTCATAAAAACA
>DAIPZX010000006.1:0-17019 GCA_036781995.1 Massilibacteroides sp.
CTATATTAGGGGGTAAACGTAGTTGAAGAATGACCCTCCCCAACTAAGGCATGATCCATTATTTCATATTCATTTCATCTAACAGATAACCGGCTCCTGCATATTTGTCAATAATAAACAAGACGTAACGGATATCCACAATGATACTGCGCTGATAGTCGGGCAGGTATTGAATATCCCCTCCTACTCCTTCCCAGTTACGGTCAAAGTTTATTCCGATCAGTTCTCCATTACCATTCAACACGGGGCTTCCGGAATTTCCACCTGTCGTATGCGTTGTCGCACTGAAAGCAACGGGCATCTTTCCATCCGGTGAAGCATAACGGCCGAAATCTTTTTCAGCATACAGTTTTTTTAATTGATCGGGCACAACAAATTCCCAGTTATCCGGGTCTTCTTTTTCCATTACGCCATCTAATGTAGTCTGACAGCGGTAGTAAACCGCATCATGAGGAGAATATCCTTTCACCTGACCGTACGTCAACCGCAAAGTAAAGTTGGCATCGGGGAAGTTTGCCTTGTCTCCATACATTTTCAGCAATCCTTCCACATAGGTTTTGTGCGCAATGGAATAGCCGTCTTCAAAGTCGGCAAGCGCTTGGGTTAAGGCTGTTTTTTCTTTTTGCACAGCTACCGCAAACTGAATCATCGGATCGTTTTCCAAGGTTTTGACAGCAGGAGAAGACTTGAACTTTTGCAGATTCCGGTCATCACCAAAGACAGACCTGGCAAACAGATCATCTACAAATCGTCCTACATCTCCTTTGAAACGCTTATCGATCACGGCAAAGTAAGCCGGTTGAGAAGCAGGAGGAAGTAATCTTCTGTATTCTTCCAGCATAACCTTGGCTATTTTCTTATCCACCTCGGCCGAATAGTTTTTATCTTTAAATCGCATACAAGCCTGCTCCAACAACTGAATTTGTTTCTGCTGCTCGGCTTTGTCTTTCGAGCGAAGCGCATCGCAAAGCGTTTGGATATCTGTCGGCACACGGGCAAATTCAATGCCGCGCAAGATCGCTTCATCAAGCATCCAGCTACGGAAGCGTAAGTCTTTTCTTTCATAAACGATCTGTTCAAGACTTAGAAGCGCTTCTTCATAATCGGGCAGGCAATTCTTTTTGCCCCAGTCGATCAGTTGATCCTGCTCCGCTTTCTTTACCTGTTCAAGATTGTGTCTGTTGATCGCCCAGTTACTCCCGATCGCATTTTTATAAGCATTAGTCGAGCCGGCGTATTTACTGGAATACTGGATACGCACAGCGGGATCGCTCAACATTTCTTCCAGCATCACGTTTTGTCTTAACTCACGGATATTAATGCGTACGTCATTATCAATATCACGTCTTTCGGCTACTTCCCAGGAGGTATAATACTTATTGGTACGACCCGGAAATCCCATCATCATGGCATAATCATTTTCCTGCACACCCTTCAACGATATATTCAACCAGCGTTTCGGACGGAGAGGTACGTTTTGCTCTGAATATTCCGCCGGATTTCCGTTGGCGTCCGCATAAACACGAAAGACAGAGAAGTCTCCTGTATGGCGCGGCCACATCCAGTTATCCGTATCTGCACCGAATTTACCGATAGAAGAGGGCGGCGCTCCTACCAAACGAACGTCTGAATAAGTTTTCTTTGTAAACATATAATATACATTTCCCCCGTAGAAAGGTTTAATCTCTACCGACAGTCCGGGAGTATTCTGCAAATAAGCTTCGCCCACACGTGTCTTCGCCAAACCATTCAGGTATTTGGGAGAAAGAAAATTCATACTGTTCGGATCGTCGTCTTTCTCCAATTCTTTCTTCACAAAATCAGTTACATCTTCAATTTGATCTATAAACGTAACGGTCAGTCCGGGATTAGGTAGTTCCTGCTGGCGTGACATTGCCCAGAAACCGTGGGTTAAGTAGTCATTTTCCAACGTACTGTGCATTTGTATCTGACTATAACCGCAATGATGGTTGGTCAGCAACAATCCTTCGGAGGAAACCATTTCACCCGTACATCCGCCTCCAAAAATCACAACCGCGTCTTTCAAGGCCGACGAGTCCGGGCTGTAGATATCGTAGTCCTGTAGTTTCAGACCTAACGCCTGCATTTCGGCAAACTTCTGCTGTTTAATCAGCGGCAGCAACCACATCCCCTCATCCGCCTTTGCAGCAAAGGTCAGAACGGCCGCAATAAATACAAGAAATCCTTTTTTCATATTTTCTTTTTTTATATTATTTCTTTTTCAGCGAGAAGACCAGGTAGTATAAGGATTTTGAGATAACATCGCATTATAATAACGTGTATCTCCCGTCACTTCTTCACCCAGCCAGTCCGGACGTTCAAAAGGCTCATCTTCGCTTGTCAACTCGATTTCAGCCAGAATCAGTCCTGCATTGAGACCACGAAAAACATCAACCTCCCAGGTATGCCCCTGGAAGGGTATCAGATGACGTATTTTATCTATTACGCCGGATTCACACAGCGGCAATAGGGCTTCTGCATCGGCTACCGGTATTTCGTATTCAAACTCACTTCGTGCGATTCCTCCTCTATCCGAGGCTCCTTTGATCGTCAGAAAGGCCTTATCTCCATAGATACGCACGCGTACGGTTTTGCCCGCAGACGCACAAAGATAGCCCTGCACAATCCGGTCAACACGCGCCACTGCGCCGCCAAAATCACGTGACACTAAAAACTTACGTTCGATCTCAACCGCCATGTTATTTGATTGTCACCATAGTTGCCCCAAATCCATATTCACGAAATGAAGCATCCTGGTAATAGTAGGATTTATATTTTGTCTTTAATTCTTTTTCGATCGCATTGCGCAGAACGCCATCGCCTTTGCCGTGGATAAAAACTATTTTTTGCCCTTTCTTTCCGGCATATTGCTTGAGCACTTCATGAAATTTGTCTAACTGACAGGTTAGCATATCCGTATTGCTCAAACCGGCGGTCGTATCCAATAATTCATGGATATGCAGATCAACCTCGATTACGGCTGTCGCCTCTTTGGGTTTCTTTACAACAGGTCGTGGAGCCCGCCTGTCTTCTCTTGTTTTCTGCATCATCGCTTCTTGTAAGTCTGCCGAAGAAACAAGCAACTCTTTTTCCGGCACATCTTCCCGGACTACTGGGAAAACCAAAGCGTCTTCTTCAAAAAAGTCATTCTCCATAAAGCAATGAATCTTGTAGAATTTCACCGTATCAGGACGAAGTTCTACAGAAACCGCATTTTTCAACGCATAAGGCTTGTCTTTCTTAAAAGCGACAAACTGCACACAGATACGTTCCAGTTTGTTTAATTCCGCCTTATCAAACTCTTCCATGAAAATTTTCATATTCGGCTCGATAATTCCGTTATAGCGGCTTACCCAACTATTATTTTCTCTGTTCATATAATTTACAAACAGATAATAATTGCTGCTATTGATAAAATAGGCTTCATAGCCCGTTTGCTGGAATGCCTTCGGATCAACGGGCAGATAGGCGAGAAATATATTCAGCCGTTCGCCTTCTGCGGTTTCTTCGATCTTCACTTCCGGTGCAGATTCGGGATGCTTCACCTCCGGCGGAACAGTAATCCGGGGTTTAGTCGAACTATGCACCTGAGGTCCTGTTTCCGAAATAACCACACACTCACGAATCAGCGCCGGCACTTCAAAACCGTCTTCATCTTCAATCAACACTTTGTCCTTTCCGGCAAAACCGGCCACCACACCACCTCCTACACTATTAAGAAAGCGAACCTTATCTCCCACTTTTATCCCCATATCGTCTCTGTCTATGATTGTTATACGAACAAAGTTCACTAATTTTGCGCATATAATAAAAAAATGACTGTAAAAACTAAGCAAATACATATAGCGGAGTACAACTATCCGCTACCTGACGAGCGTATCGCACGCTTTCCTCTGGAAAAACGGGATGAATCCAAATTACTTCTTTATCGCGACGGTAAGATAAATGAAAGCAAGTTTAAGCAGATAGCGGACTTCCTGCCTGAAAGAGCGTTGATCGTTTTCAATAATACAAGGGTAATTCAGGCACGGATGCTATTTCATAAATCCACCGGTGCTAAAATAGAGCTGTTTTGTCTCGAACCGATCAGTCCGCATGATTATGCGCTGGTATTCCAACAAAACGAACGTTGCAGTTGGTTATGCCTCGTGGGGAATGCGAAAAAGTGGAAAGAAGGAGTACTTCAGAAAGAGATCACTACAGGCAACAGGAGAGTAATTCTTCAGGCGGAGAAAAAAGAAAGTTACGGAGAAAGTCATTTAATTGAATTCTCCTGGGATAACCCGGATGTCACCTTTGCGGAACTACTTGATGCCGCAGGAATATTACCGATCCCCCCCTACCTCAACCGGGAAACGGAAGAAAAAGATTTACAAACCTATCAAACCGTTTATTCCAAGATAAAAGGATCAGTAGCTGCTCCTACGGCCGGACTGCATTTTACGGACGAGGTTTTACATGAACTCGACAGCAGAGGATTCATGCGGGAAGAGGTAACGCTTCATGTAGGAGCAGGCACATTCAAGCCGGTGAAATCCGAAACAATCGAGGAACACGAAATGCATACGGAGTTTATTTCCGTCAACCGTAGTTCCATCGAACACATCAAAGCAAATGCCGGAAATATCATCGCGGTAGGCACGACCTCTGTCCGCACATTGGAAAGTCTTTATTATATAGGTGTAAGTCTATCCCGGAATCCGGAGGCTACGGGCGATGAATTAGTCGTTGCCCAATGGATGCCTTATGACGAAGCCAACAATCAATTAAGTGTTGACGAATCCTTACAGCATATCTTAGATTACTTAGACAGGCATAAGTCCGACAAACTACTGACAGCTACGCGTATTATTATCGCTCCGGAATATACATTCAAACTCGTACGGGGAATCATAACTAACTTCCATCAACCGCGAAGCACGCTGTTGCTCCTGATCTCAGCCTTTGTAAAAGGAAACTGGAAGCCGATATATGATTATGCCCTTGCGCACGACTTCCGTTTTCTCAGTTATGGGGATAGTTCCTTGCTTTTATAAGCAATAAGAACAGATTCTGAACGTTATAGAATAAGAAATTTAGTGTATCAGATGACTTTGCGTACAATTATATCTTATCTGTTTCTTCTCACTGTGCTTGCCGGAGGATTATCTTCCTGCAAGACAGTCAAACTGGCGGATGCTGAAGAGAAGCAGCGTATTGGAGAATATTTCGAAGCCGCTGCCATGTACCGGAAAATATATTCCAAAACTCCCGCTCAAAAGCGTGACCTCAGAGGCTATATCGCATTTCGCATGGCTGAATGCAACCGGCTGATCAATAACACCCCACGCGCTACAAGCGCTTACCTCAATGCCGTCAGATATAATTACCCGGATAGCATTGTTTATTTGCGCGCGGCACAAATGGCACATAAGAGCGGCAGATACGCGGAGGCGATAAAAAACTACGAAGAATACCTCACCTATCAACCGGATGATCTACTGGCGCAGAATGGCGTTACCGGGGCAGAGCAAGCTCCGGAATGGCGTAAGAATCAGACAAAATACATCGTCAGGCGCATGGACAAATTCAATTCCCGCCGCTCGGAATTCAGTCCGATGCTATACGGCACCACCTACGACCAACTTCTTTTTGCTTCGTCCAGAAGTAAAGACAAAGACGCCAAGATCAGCGCCATAACCGGACTAAATAATAATAATTTCTTCTTAGTGAAGCAAGACGAGAGGGGAGAATGGATGGCACCGGAGGAATTGGCAGACGCAGTGAATACGGAATTTGATGAAGGAACTCCTTCTTTTTCTCCGGACGGCAACACGATGTATTACACCTATTGCGCTCAAGATCCGGAAGGCAACCGCACATCAGAAATTTACGTTTCTACCCGCAGTAGCGCTTCCTGGGGAGCAGGAACAAAGGCTTCAATCGTAAAAGATTCGGTTACGGCTCTGGGGCATCCTGCCGCTTCGCCCGATGGGAAATACCTCTATTATGTGTCTGATGCTATCGGAGGATATGGAGGTAAAGATATTTTCCGGTCGCGTTTAATCGGAAATGATTTCGGACCGATGGAGAACCTCGGACCGGAAATCAACACGCCGGGTGATGAATTATTCCCCTACGTCCGAGATTCCGTCACCCTCTATTTCGCATCCAACGGACATCCGGGAATGGGTGGGCTCGACCTCTTTAAAGCAACACAAGACAGCACGGGCAAATGGACTGTTGAAAACATGAAAGCCCCGATTAATTCCATGGCGGATGATTTCGGAATCACTTTCGCCGGAAGTAAAGAGCAGGGGTTCTTCAGCTCCAATCGCAACGACGCTCGTGGAAGCGACCATATTTACTCTTTCGAATACCCTACATTTACCGTATTTATTGAGGGAATTGTATTCGACACGGATGAATATCCGATTGAAGACGCTACGATCCGCATTGTGGGAAAAGACGGACTAAACGAAAAAACAGTCGCCAAGAAAGACGGAAGCTATAAAGTAGAGCTGGAGAGAGACATCAGCTACGTCATGATGGCAAGTGCCCGTGGTTATCTCAATCAGAATTTCGAATTAAAGACCGATCCGGAAGAAAAAAGCGAAACTTACATTGTCGATTTCTTCCTCTCTCCAATCAGCAAGCCGGTTGTCATAGAAAACATTTTCTACGATTTCGACAAAGCCACCTTACGTCCGGAATCAAAAGAAGCATTAGATGAAATAATCAAGATGCTGAACGACAATCCTAACGTAACCATCGAACTGGGTGCCCATACCGACCGCAAAGGGACAGACGAATACAACGAACGCCTCGCGCAACGCCGCGCGCAATCTGTTGTAGACTACCTCATAGCAGGCGGCATTGCGACTGATCGCTTAGAAGCAAAAGGCTATGGCGAAAGCATGCCGAAGGTTATCAATAAAAGAATGGCCAAAGAGTTCGATTTCCTGAAAGAAGAGGATACGCTAACAGAAGAGTTTATCCTCACACTCACACCCGAACAACAGGAACAGGCGGATCAAATCAATCGTCGCACGGAATTTAAAGTCTTACGAACAAATTACAACCTGTTTTAAAAAGGGAGAACAAGAGGGGAGATATATTTTACTTCTTTATATCAGACAGGAAGGTTTCCATCATGCGATGGGCAGCAACAAAGGAACTGATCTCATTATTTAACACCTGTTGTTCCGTCGTCTTAATAGAAGCCTGAACCGCGGAGTTGTGGTAGAAAGCATTGCGAAGAGATTCGTTGATGCTTTCATACATCCAATACTTCGCTTGCTCATTGCGTTTGAGGAAGAAATAACCGTTGTCACGGGTGAACCGCAAATATTCGTCAACCATATCCCAGATTTTCTTTATTCCGATGTTGTAATAACCGGAATAGGTCAGCACTTTAGGTGTCCAGCCGGATGCGGCGGGCGGAAAAAGATGGAGCGCGTTCTTGTATTGGCTGGCAGCCAGATTCGCCTTGTCGATATTGTCTCCATCGGCTTTATTGATCACAATTCCATCCGCCATTTCCATAATACCGCGCTTTATGCCTTGTAACTCATCTCCGGTTCCGGCTAATTGAATTAAAAGGAAGAAGTCGACCATAGAATGCACGGCAGTCTCACTTTGTCCCACGCCTACTGTTTCCACAAAAATGGTATCGAACCCGGCGGCTTCACAGAGAATAATGGTTTCGCGGGTCTTACGAGCCACTCCACCCAACGATCCCGCTGATGGAGAAGGACGGATAAAAGCGTTTTTCTGACGGGAAAGTTCCTCCATGCGAGTCTTATCTCCCAGTATACTGCCTTTAGACCGCTCGCTGCTTGGATCTATAGCCAATACCGCCAATTTACGTCCCTGTCCGAGAAGATGCATACCAAAAGTATCAATTGATGTACTTTTACCCGCCCCCGGCACTCCGGTTATGCCTATGCGCATAGATTTTCCTGCGTGAGGCAGACATTTTTCAATAATTTCCTGTGCTAACACCTGATGTTCGGGAAGAGAACTTTCAACTAAGGTTACTGCCTGACTCAAAATCGTGATATTTCCTTCCAGGATTCCTTTCACAAATTCATCAACAGTATATTCCTTCCGTTGAGTCCGTTTCTTCATATACGGATTGACAGTTGGCATATCTACTACACCTTTGTTCACTTTCAATCCTTTGTATCGATCATCATTTTCGGGATGTTGCATAGCTTTTGGTTTTTATTTTTCTGCAGTAACTTTTAATAATCTGACCGGACCGTTCGGATCATTACATACAATAGTAACGGTTGATTCCAATTTTACTTTAAAATCTTTCGGGCGTATCGCTATTTTGAACGATGCGGATGCACCCGGCTTCAATTCTTTCTTTCCACCGGTAATGTCAATCAAGGAATCATCAGACGTAACACTGTATATCATTAATGCAGATTTCCCTTTATTGGTAATTTCAAATGTCCGGGTCTCTATTCCTCCAAGCCCCAGAATAGAATTTTTATTTTCTACTTTTCCAAAATCAACCGAAGTGGAAGTTAGCTGAATAGAAGGGGCTTTCCCCTTATCCGAAGCAGACAATTTGGAAAAATCATCAACAACGTTTGCCGTCAACACAATATCCTGAACAATCGGTGCGCTACCTTCTGTCTGAACTGTTAGGGGAATAGAGGTAAGATAATGACCTTTCCGTCCTATACCTTGAGCATTCAATAGGAGTATCACCTCTCCCACTTCATCGGGGCGGAGTGTCATCGGGCGTGATTCGGCGGTAATAAAAGAAGGTAATTCTTCAAATCGAACGGTTATTGCCTTTTCGCCGGAGTTTTTCACTTCCACTCTTTCACCAAGAGTCTCGTGCAGACGAATCGTATTGAAGGATATGCTTTTTGATAACAGCTTCAGGTCGCCGGCAGAATAAGGATAATTACGGGTCAACACAGGCAACGACTTGCGCTCGACCTCTCCTTTGATCGTCATAACGAAACGCCTTGGATCGGTGTTGCCGTAAACAGAAATTGTTTTATAAAAAGTACCCGGACGTCCTTCAGGGTCGTACCAGATTTTCACTTCTTTTGTTCCTCCGGGAGGGACCGGAGATTTAGACCATTCAGGCAAAGCGCAACCGCAGGAAGTCGTAATACGATCTATTACGAGTGGTATTTTTCCTGCATTTTTTACCACAAAGACATGCCCTACTTCTCCTCCTTCTTCTTTAATTACACCAAAATCATGATTCGGGCTTTCTACACTGATTTTGGTTTTTTCCTGTGCAAAAAGAAACGACCCTGAAAGTATAAAACTGAAAACGAAGAAAATTAGCTGTCTCACCTGTTTAGAATCTTATTTTAAAAGACGTGAAGTTCTATTATTGAACTTCACCTCTTATTGTTAATACAAAACTACCCGTCTTGCCATTACTGTAAACCGAAATTGTTTTAGCAAATGGACCCGGACGTCCTTTAGGATCAAACGTTATTTTAACCTCACCTGTTTTTCCCGGAGCAATCGGTTCTTTCGTCCAATCCGGTGTAGTACAGCCGCAAGATGCGATTACGCGCGTAACAACCAAAGGTGCATCACCGGTATTAGATATTTTAAAAGTATGCGTCACTGATCCGTTGTCTTCCTGGATTGTTCCGAAATCGTGCGTTGAAGTTTCAGCAGCAATAACAGGTTGATTTTGAGCAAAAGCTCCTCCTGTCATCAACAACAAAGACAGGAAAATAAATACAATTTGTTTCATATGCTCTTTATTCATTTTTAATTAATACTCGCAAAGTTAATAAATTCCTATTAGGTTGTCCCTTTGATGTTTAATCTTTTATAATAAAACAACCTCCTTCTGTATGGGATGTATATTCGGGCGCATACAAACATTGGATTGTGGCCGGACCTGAAGCATATTCTCCTGTTCGTGAAACATAAACGCCATATTCCAGCACAAAAGTTCCCTCCGGCAAACGATCAAAGAAAAACTGCTCGGAAACATCCTTTGAGCTTCTGTAATAAAACACACCATCCCTGTATTGCGTTCCGGATAATTGTTCGGCAGGTTCAAAACAACCTGCCCGCAAATCTTTCAGATGGACATAAGTCATTTCCTGCTTTGTCCGTATGGTCAGACGAACAACAGCTTTATCACCAACACGGAGTGTTTCCCCATCCTGCAAAGCGACTAACTGAAGTCCCCGCGCAGAAGCCTTTTCTACAAAAATTTTCTTTTCAACACGCAGATCTCCCTGTTGTTTTACTACCTGATCCATCGGAACAAAATATTGCTTAAACAACGCTCCCCAGGCAGGCGTGTTCCCTTCTTTACGGATCGTAATCTTTTCGTTTCCGGTCATTTCTTCCGGCTTGCGCACCGTCTTGGTATATCCGACTCCAATGGCGCCGTTTTGAGAATCTATGCTATCCTTGCCCCAAGCTACAACGACCCGACTATTTTCTGCCAGCCAATCTCCTCCGGTCAGCAATAAGGCATAAATAGCATTCAATGTAGCAGGAGTCGTTTCCCAGTTTTGAGTGCGCTTCTGATTCAGCAACCATTGCTTCATCTTGTCCACATCCATATCCTTAACCGGGATTTCAGCAAAAGCGGTCATCAACAGCGCATGTGTCTCTATCGGTGATACAGGAGAAAAGCCGGTTCTTCGATTATTAGCCCAGTAAAGCCCTTGCTCTTCTGATTGAGTGGCCGTTCGTTTAAACCAATTCATAATGGATCCCGACGTCTCTTTCTTTCCGTTTCTATATAAAAGCAAGGCTGTCTGAACCCGCATACGAACCGGCAATTTATTCCACTGTTTCTCTGCCTGATCCGTATAGAAGCGAATAGCTTCTCGTGTTTCTTTCAGTTCCGGAATATCACGATACCGGCTACGCATAAGCATATAATCTAATTGCCAGCTGGTAGGCATCGTGTTTTTCCAGTTCGGGTTATGTTTTTTCAACCATTCATATTCTTTTTCTATCTGACCGTCCAGATACCTCAACGCATTCATTTGCATTTCTTTTTCGTCCTGAGCATATTGAATAGCATTCAAATGAACAAGATCAGCCATTCCCTGCAAAATCATAGTCGTCACATGTTTGTCGGCCCCGAATCCGCCAAACCATCCCCAGGCACCATCTTCCCGTTGCAGGCGAATCAACTCCCGCAAAGCTTCCGCGCGCTGACTTTCCGCCCGGTTGAGGTCGAATAAGGTGTTCAATCGTTGAATCTGTTCGGTTTCATTTTCCGCATCCAGCACCCAAGGGGTTTCTTCCAGCAGAATAGTCTTTAATTCCTCGTTCTTTTCCAAATTGGATAGTAAGGAAGCCGCATCTTTACCGGCAGCCGACCATTGGTCTATGATTGCACGCATACGAGGATTTGCATTCACAATAGATGTCGCCAGAATATTACTGTAATACGAAGCAAACCAAGCGGAAGCGCTATTATCGGACGGGCGGGTAAGCGTTGGCAATGCTTGCACAGCATACCATACCGGATTCGCGCTTATCTCCAATGTTTGCAAATAAGGTCTGTACGATGTCTTTTTATTCGCTGGAACAGTAATCACCTTTTCGCCCTCACCTTTCATATAGATAGGTGTACTTTCGGTTACTAAAACTTCATTCGACAGAACAGGAAGCAAATGCTGCTCGCCGTCACTAACCGTTTCAGTATCCGCGATAATACGTACGCCTAACAATTCTCTTCCCGCGGGAACCGGGATAGTCCAGTTTGCTGTAGTTTGTTTGCCGACAGCCAGTTCAAATGGAAACTGTGACTTGGTCAGGCAAAGAATAATTTCTTCAGTCGCAGGATCGAACAACTCCAAACGAACCTTACCTGCCAATGAATCATCCGAACGGTTGATCACTTGTGTACTGATAGTCACCTCATCTCCCTGACGAACAAAACGCGGCAAATTAGGCAATACCATCAACGGCTTACTTGAAACGACTTCTTTAGCCAACTGTCCGTATTTCATATCTTTTGTATGTGCCAGCGTTTGGAACTTCCAGGTTGTATTACTTTCCGGCAAGGTAAAGCTGACCGCAAACACACCGTCTTTATCGGTTCTCAGTACAGGGAAAAAGAAAGCTGTTTCATTAAAATTCCGCCTCAAAGACACATCCGTATTACCTCCGGTCTCTTGATCATCAGGCTCAACCGGTGGTACCGGTAAGTCGGTCGATTCTTCCATAACCATATCTGCTACCGATGTTGCATTTTTCATCATCTCTAAAGAAGCAGACCGTGAAGTTGCATAGCTATAGACCGTCAGCATCGCCTTATCCCAATTGAAACGGCTATATTCAAAATCAGATACATTTTTATAGTTTACAGTGCCTGACATAGCAACGCCGGTGGTAAGATAGGCATGATTGTCCCGAAAAGAAGAAGCACCGAAGTATGGCCGATTCCAAAGAGAGAGATACCAGTTAAAAGACGTGATCGCATCTAAGGAAGCATCATACATAGAAGCCAACACCTCTGCTGTAGCAGGTAAAGAATCAGGCGTAAGCACTTTCAACAGCCAACTTTCTTTATTTCCCGGCATTAACTTATCCCGGAATGTCTCCGTCTTGATCGTCAGTGTTTTATCGGGCATTTTCTTACTTACACTCAGCTGGCGTGTATATAATTTACCCTCTTTGACGAAAGTAAATAATGCGACTACACCATCGCCATAGCTTGTTAAGAAAGGTATTGTTATTTTCCGGTTTTCGTCTGATAGTTCCATCCGTTTACGAGATACGACTTTGTTGCCGGAGACCAACTCATAAAGCACATAACTCTTCTTGTGCGATGTTCCAAAAACAAACTCCACATTTTCTCCCGGTTGTGCGGTGAGTTCATTCGTAACCAACCATATATCCGAAAAGACAGGCGGACGCTTATCTTTTTCCGTATAAAGTATTACATCCTGTGTTAATTCAACCGGACGAGTTTTTGCATCCGAGGCTTCGAATTTAATCCGGTAACTGCCGGAAGCTAATGGAGAAAACACGTTCGATGAAATAGGCTGATCGGTAGTGAATTGCCCCCGGGCAACTATTTCTCCTTCTTTCTGTTCAAAGGATGTTGCTCCTTCTTTCTGTTCCTGTATCAGATTGTAAATTGTATAATTCCCTTGCGCGTGCGCCCGTTCACCGTTTAATGTCTGAGCCTCTACCTGCACAGATAAATTTTCATTTTTCATCTGCCCAAGCAGATTGGTAGACAAGACAATACTGCTGCTGCCAACAGAAAATACGGAATTTGCTTCCTGCGTTTCCCCTTTACTGTCACTCACCGTTGCTATAACTTCATACGACACATAATTTCCCCACGCATGTATGCCTTTTTGCTTTTCGGGTACAAATTCGAAGGAGAAACTGCCATCTTCATCCAGTGTCGTTTCGCCTTGCAGCAATTGTGTTTCGGCAAAAGAAGGAACCCCATAATAAAAGAAACGGAACGGACGAAGCAACACCCGGTAATTCACTTTTCCTGTTTGCAAAGCTACCCCTGAATACGTTTGTGCCTTACCTTCGATTTTCACCATATCTCCAAAACTAACTTCGCCCTTAAGCGGACTGATCTCTATAGCAAAAGAAGGACGTTTATATTCTTCTACCCGGATAGAAACAGTCGTATTTTCAACAGAAAGGGTAAAAGTTCCGTTTAAACCTTGCAAGGGCAAAGTAAATTCGCCATTAAACGAGCCGAATTCATTAGATTTGAACTCACGGGCAGCGACCTCTTTATGATTAGCATCCCTTAGGATAACGTTGAACGTCCGATCTGATAAAACCAGGCGGCTGTCTTTGTCGCCACTATAAGCTATACCCTTAAAATAAACAGGTTGCCCCGGACGATACACCCCCCTGTCGGTAAACAAAGCCACTTGGGTTTTATCGTCTTTACCGGTAGCTTCGCCAAAGCGATTGCCCAGATAGATCGGAGAAAGAGGCGTAAACTTATCATCCCGGGTTGAAGCGCGAAAATAAAGATAGCTCTCCGTGCTGCTAATTCTGGCGATACCATTAGCGTCCGTTGGTATTGAATCTACAAGAACCGCTTGACGTTGATTATACTTATATAATGAAACCAAGACTTTTTCTATTGGCTTTCCTGTTTTCATGTCCGTCACCAAAACTTCAGCGCCTCCCGCAGGTAAAGTACGGGATAGAGCTATCGTTTTACTGACAAAGACCAACTGCGATGATTTCAGTGTCGTTTCGGGCACGCTGAACTCATATTCATAAACGCCGAATTTATTCAAACCACTGATATGTATTGTGGTATCGACCGACTGATACGTATTCGGTATATCTAAAGAAGACTGTATCTGATGGACCAGTTTGCGATTGCCATCTTTCCTGTTCCGGTTTTGAGCAGACCAGTAACCGGAAACATTCACCTCTTCCGGTTTCAGATCCGTCTCATATACCTTGACAGTCATTGATGTTACATTTTTATAGCTTAACACCATCTTCACCTCCTCGGCAGGGTAAAGAACCGTAGAGAGGGAAACATCCAGCTTCGGATTTTGCATGGAAGCTAATTTATTCCTGAAGATATCTATTCGTTCATACGAAGGATATGTTTTGAGTGCCCGTTCACAAAGAACCATAATTTCTTCATCCACCGGATTACCTAAAGTATAACTTCTGTTTTCCATCGCTCTGAGACGATTTATCCATATTTCAGCGGCAAAGTCTGAGGCGGAATAAACGGTATATAAACTGTCTAATGAAGCAAAATAAGCCGACCGGTCATCGGCAAACGCAGTTTCCCGGTTTTTAAAGTTCAAATAATCCAGTTCCGCCAGCATCAATGCTTTCGGATTATTCAATCCCCTTTTGTAAGCAAGCAGTTTCTGATACAGTTCCTCTGTCGGTTCGGCTTGCAATACACGATAAATCAGATAGTCATATAAGGTTGGTCGTAAGTCTTCATCTTTTCCGGATTGAAGCAGTTTGGCATACCGGTTTATCGGCGTTTGCTGTAATAATTCTGCGGACTGAAGAGAAAGCAAATGTTCCTGTTTTATCTTTTCTTCAAACAAATTGGTTGTCCACTCGTTAATATCCTCCGGCACATAGCCTGTAATGGGAGTCCGCTGTCTGTACTTCCATGAATTTTGTCTCTCAAAACCGGAATACATTTCAGCGATAAGAGAATGAAGAATAGCCTTTTCTTCCGGTTTATCACAAGATGCGGCATACGCCTCCACCTCTTTTATCAGAGCCGGATAGCGCGCTTCGTCTATTTCCGTTTCAGTCTTTATTTTTTCCACTAACTCTTCAATCAGCGCAGAAGTATCTTTTTGTTTAATTGCCTGCATAATCATTGGGCTATTATGAATGGTTTCTGCTTTTGAATAAAAAATATGCGACGAAACGCCACAGAGGAGTACTAAAATAAAAGCTATTATTATTTTTTTCATTTCCCTTTGAATTTATAGGTAAAACAATCCATATAAGAATATAGATACAAACAATGTCTAAAAAAGAGTGAACAAACGGTTAATAAGGTGTAAAACCAAGAAAAAAAGAACCGCAAAAGACTTAACTTCTGCGGATATATGTGATAAAAGTAAATGGGTAGGCATGTTTTTCATCAGCCGGATAAGACTCTCGCTTTATTTCCATCCAATCTGATTCGTTTACTTTCGGAAAGAAGGTATCTGCACCTTCAAAAGCATGATGGATACGGGTGATATACAGTTTGCCGGCCTGTGCCAGCGCTGATTCATAAACAGCTGCTCCTCCAATAACAAACACTTCGGATTCTCCCCGGCATGCCATCAATGCCTTCTCCAAAGAATTAACGACCAAACAGTTCGGATAAGACAGACTTTCCGAGGATGAAAGGACTATATTCCTACGGTTGGGCAAAGCGCCATTAGGCAGGGACTCGAACGTCTTGCGCCCCATAATCACCGTATGTCCGGTCGTAATTTCCTTAAAATGCTTCAAATCTTTCGGTAAATGGCAAAGCAACTGCTGTTGTTTGCCAATCGCCCGGTTGTTTGCTACCGCAACTATCAGAGAAAGTGTACTCATATCTGTTCCTGTTTTTTTTGATTACACAGCCACTTCACCCTTAATATGCGGATGCGGATCATAGCCGGTCAATTCAAAATCTTCATATTTAAAATCAAAAATACTTTTTACGTCCGGATTGATCTGCATCTGAGGAAGCGCACGAGGTTCGCGCGTCATTTGCAGCTTTACCTGCTCCAGATGGTTCTGGTAGATATGCGCGTCTCCGAGTGTATGGATAAATTCCCCAGCCTGTAATCCGGTAACCTGCGCCATCATCTGCAACAAGAGTGCATACGAAGCGATATTAAACGGAACACCCAGAAAAATATCCGCGCTACGCTGATACATTTGCAGACTCAACTTGCCATTGGCCACGTAAAACTGGAAAAACATGTGGCAAGGCGGCAGGTTCATATTCTTCAGGTCTCCCACATTCCAGGCGTTGACAATAATTCGTCTTGAATCCGGACTATGCTTAATCTGGTTGACCACCTCGCTGATCTGATCAATACTTCCTCCGTCATAATCAGGCCACGAACGCCACTGATAACCATAAATATGTCCCAAATTACCATCCGCGTCTGCCCACTCATTCCAGATACGCACCCCATTATCCTGTAGATATTTCGCGTTTGTATCCCCTTTGAGGAACCAAAGCAACTCGTATATAATTGATTTCAGATGCAGTTTCTTCGTTGTCAGCATCGGAAAACCATCTTCCAGATTAAACCGCATCTGATGCCCGAACACACTCAGCGTGCCGGTTCCGGTACGGTCTTCCTTTTCGACCCCTTCCGTCAGCACACGGTCCAGTAAAGACAAATATTGTTTCATATTTTTATTCTCAATTCGATTGAATACAAAAGTACAAAACTAATTCCATATCGCAATTTCCATCATTTTTTCACGCCCTGCGTCAGCATGTGTATTTAGGACATAAAAAACATAAGTATGAATTCAGAAAAACATAAGTATGAATTTTTGAATTCA